>JACZKF010000274.1 GCA_014860175.1 Desulfuromonadales bacterium
ATCTACGACCGGGCCCGCAACCTGGATGAACTCAATCGCGCGGTCGCCAGCCAGAAAGAAGACTTCGAGCGGCGGTTCCGCGAGCTCAATCACAGCATCAAGAATTTCCACACCATCAACGCCCACATCCAGCGCTCCATCGATTTCCAGGAAATTCTCTGTCTGGCTGCCGACGGGCTCCATGACATTCTCGGCTATGACCGGGTGAATATCCTGATGGTCAATGCGCCGCGTCAGATGATGGAATTCGTCGCCAGCCGCGGCACCGGTAACGACGACGTGCGCGGACTCACCCTGCCGCTCGATGGCCGGGCCGGTGCCTTGCACAAGGTGGTCGAGAACAAGCAGGTGCTGCTGGTCAAGGATATCGAGCGTCTCCCCGAAGACTATCATCTCCAGGCCCCGTGCGACGCCATCGTCCAGTTGCGCTCGCGCAGCTTCATCATCTGCCCGATCATTGTCCGCGACCAGGTGGTCGGCCTGTTCGGGGTCGACAACAAGATCAAGCGCAAAGTCCTCGACGACACCGATATCGATACCGTCAAGCTGTTCGCCGATCAGGTTTCCGCCGCCCTGACCAAGATCAATCTGCTGCAGGCGGTGGAGACGTTGATCCACGAACTCGATCATACCTTCCGCGAACTGCTCAAATACCGGCAGGAGCACTCCCGCCACGATTTTTCCCTCAAGGAAGCCACCACCTCCACCAGTGACTCGATCCAGAGGGTGGTCCGGGCGGCCGACGTGGTGCGGCAGGTGGTCGATGTCACCCGCTCTTCGGCGGGGGAGATTTCGGTCTCCATCGAGCAGGTGTCGGAGAACCTGCACCAGCTCACCGATTTCATGGACAAGACGATCTCCGCCATGACCGAAATCTCCCGTACCATTGTCGGGGTGCAGGAGAGCGCGACCCGCTCGCAAAGCATGTCGGAAACGGTAAAACAGCAGGCGGAAAACGGGGTCGAGTCGGTAAACGGTACCTTGCAGGGGCTGATGGGGATCTCCGAGGCGGTGGAGAAGGCGGTGGCGTCCATCTCCCGGCTGTCGGAGAAAGGGGAGGAAGTCGGCAACATCACTACCGTGATCACCGAGATTACCCAAAAGACCAACCTGCTGGCCCTGAACGCGGCCATCATCGCCGCCCAGGCGGGGGAGCATGGGCGCTCCTTTGCCGTCGTGGCCGAGGAGGTCCGCAATCTGGCTCAGGAGGCGGCCCACTCGACCGGCGCCATTGCCCGCCTGATCGAGGAGATCCAGGCCTTTACCCGGGAGACGGTCCATCAGATCGGCACCACCCGGCGCCTGGTTCAGAACGGAGTCGAACTCGGGGAGAACATGGCCGCCTCGCTGCAGCAGATTTTAAGCAGTGCCGTCCTGGCCATGGAGATGGCGCACAGCATCCGCAAGGCGACCCAGGAAGTCTCCGCCAGCGTCGAATCGGTCAGCGTCTCGGTCGAGGAAGTGGGGGAGATGTCGTCCCAGCTTTCCGTCGCCTCCAAGGAACAGACCGAAGGGACCCGCAGCATCGTCAAATCGATCGAGGAACTCAAGGGGTTGGCCGACGGCCTGGTCACCGCCGCCGATCAGCAAAAACGCAACACCCGCGATATCGAGAAGGCCGTGACGTCGGTCAGCGAAATTGCCGAGCGTATCTTCGGCGAAATGGAACAGCGCCAGGTCGGCAGCCGGGAAGTGATCGAGCGGCTGGAGGGGTTGAAAAACCTGGAGCGCGGGTAGGGGCGTTCCGTTTCCCAGGCAGGCGTGAAGAACATGCTCTTTAGTCAGAATGCCAGGCGGATATTCGCTGCCGAACCGAGATGGCGCCAGCGCCGAGGGACGGTTCCTGCTTACCGTCTGACCGGCCTGCTAGCCATCTGCCTCAGCCTTCTATTCCTTTTTACCGCCATCCCCCATGAGCACAGCGACCTCCAGGCGGAATCCGATTGTCCTCTTTGCCTAGTGGCCGGACATCAGAGCGCTGAGGAGGCAACCGCTTATAGCTTCCTCGTTGCCAACCCGCTTGCTAAAAATGATATTGTATGTCTCGATGACCGCCCAGCGGTCACCTCTTATCCTCACCGTTTCCCCCCGCTTCGTGGCCCACCGCTCTTCACCTCCATCTGAACTGCATCGCTGAGGCTCTGTAAGTAAGCGTTTTTCTACCTGGGAACACGGCAGAAGGGGGTTTTCTCTCTGCATCCTGTGTTTCAGGTCAGCTTAATTCTTTTTTGCGCTTGAGCCCCTACTCGATCACCTAGTTGTTTTTGAGGATTTCTAGGAATCCGATGGAGGATTTTATGCGCACCAGAACTGTCCTGGCCGCCCTGTTGGCGTTGTGCTGCCTTTTGCCGGTGACAACCGCGGTGGCCGAGCAGGCGCCGGTTATCTCTGAAGATGAGCTCAAGCCTTTCCCGTTACTGGGGAGCACCCGGCAGGTCACGTCGGGGACGGCTTTTAACCCGGCCATTTCGGTTATTCTGGACGGCAAGTATTACAACGACAATGTTTCCGGCGAAGGGAGCGAAATTCTCGAGGAGGCCCAGGGCTTCGAGGGCGACCACGATGAAGCCGGCCACGGCCATGGCGAACTTGCCCGAGGGCTCAATCTGGGCGGAACGGAGATCGTCTTTTCCGCCTCCGTCGATAACTACTTCGATGCCTTGGTCAACTTGGCCGTTGACGGTGATGGCATCGAGGTAGAGGAGGCCTTCGGCCTGACCCGCGGACTGCCAGCCGGACTGCAGCTCAAGTTCGGCAAGTTTCTGAGCGGCATCGGCTACTTCAACCAATTGCATCCGCACGCATGGGCCTTTGCCGACCAAAACCTCCCCTATCGGCTGATCTTCGGTGAAGAAAATCTCAACGAGGTCGGTCTCCAGCTCACTTGGCTGCCGGCCTGGCCCGTCTATACCCTAATCGGGGTGGAAGCTTTGCAGGGGAGCAATGAAAAAATCGCCGCTAGCGATCTTGATATTCCGGCAGGGTTCGAGGGGAGGCTGAAGGATCGCGCCGGCCCCCGTCTCTTTACTGGTTTTATCAAGATCGGCCCGGATTTAGGACCGGATCATGCCTTGCAGTGGGGGCTGTTTGGCGGCTTCTCCCGTCTACACCAGGAGGAGCACGGTGACGAGTTTCTCGAAGGAGAAAGCTGGTTCACCGGCACCGATCTGGTTTACAAATTTGATGCCGGCGGATCGCATGGTAAAGGAAATCTGGTGTTGCAGGGTGAATATATCTATCGGGTCAAGGAGCTGGAAGTGGCGGCGCATGCTACCGAGCCGCTGGCGATCGGCGAGGAGGAAAAGTTCACCCAGGACGGCCTTTATCTGCAAGGGACCTATGGGTTTGCCCCTCGCTGGACCGCTGGTCTGCGCTACGAAATGGCTGGGCTGACCAACGACATCAAGACCGATGCCGGGACCGAGAAGCTTGACGACTCCAAGCGCTACAGTGCTGCCATCACTTTCAACCCTACAGAATTCTCCCGGCTGCGACTGCAGTTCAACCGGGCAGATATCGCTACCGACCAGGGGAGAGAGAAGTACAACCAGGTCTTTCTCCAGTATCAACTGGCCCTGGGAGTACACGGCGCCCACCGCTTTTAGGGTTCCAGCAGAAAACCTGAAACGGGCTGCCGGGGCGACGCGCGTCTCCCCGGCAGCTCCTGAGCTCTAAGGATATCGGTCATGAACATGAAACCGCTCCAGGGACTGCTTTTCCTGATTCTATTCGTTGCCACGGCCTTGCCGGTGGAAGCGCGGTTGAACGTCGTCGCCACGACCTCTTCCATGGGGATGCTGGTGCGAACGGTGGGCGGTGACGCGGTCGATGTCACCGTGCTGGCGCCGCCAGACCGGGATGCTCATTACCTGCAGGCCCGACCGAGCATGCTGCTGGCACTGCGTCGAGCCGACCTGCTGGTGACGCTCGGTGCCGAGTTGGAGATCGGCTGGCTGCCGGCCGCCCTGCAAGGGGCAGCCAATCCACGCATTTTGCCCGGCAGGTCCGGATATTTCGAGGGGGCGGCGCAAGTACCGC
>JACZKF010000275.1 GCA_014860175.1 Desulfuromonadales bacterium
CGGCCGACCTCCCCCCCACCGCCCGGGGGAGAACCTGAACTTCGCCTGGTTTGACAATTTCCGCCTGCCAGCTAAGGTCTTGGCAATGATTAAGCACCACTCACCAGAACCAGGAGGCGCGGGATGGAAAAGAACCAGATCGTCAAACTGCTCAAAGATTTGGCGCAGCTCGATATCGATGCCTGGCACGCCTATGGCCAGGCGATGGAGAAGATGGAGACTCACCTCGACATGCGCGACAAGTTGGGGAAGTTCCGCGCCGACCATCACCGGCATGCCACCGACCTGTCAGCCAAGATTCGCGAGCTGGAGGGTGAGCCCCCCGAATTTTCGAAGGACTTCAAAGGGCACCTGGTGGCGGGGTTCACCGCTTTGCGCAGCATTACTGGCGACCAGGGGGCGCTGGCGGCGATGAGGACCAATGAGGAGCTGACCAATCGCACCTACGCCAAGGCGCTGGAAGAGCAGGGATTGCCTTCGGACATCCGTCCCCTGCTGAGCGCCAACTACGCCGACGAGCAGGAGCACCTGCGCTATATCGAGGACCGACTCGACTTTCTGGTGCGGGAAAAAGGGGGGGCCAGCCGGGGGGAACGTTTTTGAAGGACCACCAGACATGGCAGGTACGCGCAGGCGAATGGAATTACCCATTCGCCTGCTTTATAGCACCTGAAGAGAAGCCCGGATTGCTCCGGGCGGTTTATCCGCTTCAGTCGTCTGGTTCTTCCTCGACCCGGATCCGTACCGGCTGCGGCAATAGACCCAGAACCCTGAGGATCTCGGCGAGAACGGAATGAAAGAGCTCTTTCATCGCGGCCTCCTGGGCTGGGGTGGTTGGTCTCATTCTTGATTAATCTATCACCTCTTTCATCCCAGGCAAGTTGCCACCTCTCGTGGTGTGCTTAGGGCAACGTTTCCGTCGGCCGCAGGAGGTGAAAGAGGACCAGGGAGCGCCCCCGCAGGTGGTAGTCGCTGCCGGGCTTGGCCTGGGCCGGGACAAAGGGGTCAGGCTCGAAAGTATCGAGGATCCGTTCCCAGGGTTGACCGCCGTCGGGGAGGCGGAAGGAGAGGTCGTCCCACCAGCCGTTGAGCAGCAGCAAAAAGGTATCGTCAACGATCGGCTGCCCGAGATCGTCCACCTCCCGCATCGCATCCCCCCCCAGGCGCATGCCGACCGTACGGACACTGGCGTTCCAGTCGTCGTTGCTCATCTCCTGGCCGTCCGGACGCAGCCAGAGCAGATCTTTTTCCTCCGACCCGCGCACCGGCCGCCCCTGGAAGAAGGAGCGGCGGCGAAAAACCGGATGAGCCCGGCGCAAGGAGATCAGCTGCCGGGTGAAGGCGAGCAGTTCCTGCCCTTCCTCGCCGATCCCCCAGTCGAACCAGTTGAACTCGTTGTCATGGCAGTAGGTGTTATTGTTCCCCTGCTTGCTGCGGCCGAACTCATCCCCACCCAGCAGCATCGGCACCCCCTGGGACAACAGCACCGTGGTCAGCAGGTTGCGCATCTGCCGCACCCGCAGGCGCTTGATGTCGGGGTCGTCGGTCGGCCCCTCGACGCCGCAGTTCCAACTCTGGTTATGGTCCGAACCGTCGCGGTTCTCCTCCTGGTTCGCTTCGTTATGCTTGTCGTTGTAGGAGACCAGGTCGCGCAGGGTGAAGCCATCGTGGGCGGTAATGAAGTTGATGCTGGCGTACGGCTTGCGGCCGGTATTCAGATACAGGTCGCTCGAGCCCGACAGCCGGTAGGCCAGCTCCGCCACCCCGCTCTCCTCCCCTTTCCAGAAGCCGCGCACAGTATCGCGGTATTTGCCGTTCCACTCGACCCAGTGCGGAGGGAAGCGCCCGACCTGGTAGCCGCCGGCCCCCAGATCCCACGGCTCGGCAATCAGCTTGACCTGGGAGATGACCGGGTCCTGGTGGATGATGTCGAAGAAGGCCGACAGGTAGTTGACCTCCAGCAGCTCCCGGGCCAGGGCGGCAGCCAGGTCGAAGCGGAAGCCGTCGACGTGCATCTCCTGCACCCAGTAGCGCAGGCTGTCCATGATGAACTGGGTGACCTGCGGGTGCGCCATGTTCAGGCCGTTGCTGCAGCCGGTGAAATCCATGTAGAAGCGCTTGTCTTCGGGGCTGAGCTGGTAGTAGGCCAGATTGTCGAGGCCGCGAAAGCAGAGGGTCGGGCCGAGGTGGTTCCCCTCGGCGGTGTGGTTGTAGACCACATCGAGGATCACCTCGATCCCGGCCTTGTGCAGCTGCTTGACCATCCAGCGGAATTCGTTGACCTGCTCCCCCCGGACGCCGAGGCTCGAGTAGCGGCTGTCCGGGGCGAAAAAACCGATGGTGTTGTACCCCCAGTGGTTGACCAGCCCCTTGTCCTTGAGCATCCATTCGTCGACATGGTGGTGGACCGGCAGCAGTTCGATGGCCGTCACCCCCAGAGACATGAAATATTCGACCATCGCCGGCGAGGCCAGGCCGGCGTAGGTGCCGCGCTGGCTCGCCTCCACCCCATGGTGGAGCTTGGTGGCGTCTTTGACGTGGACTTCATAGATGACCGTTTCGCTCCAGGGCCTCTTCGGCAGCCGATCCCCTTCCCAATCAAAAAACGGATTGGTGACCACGCATTTGGGGATGAAGGGTCCCGAGTCGCGCTGGTCGAGGGCAAAATCCTCCTCAGGGCCGCCGAGGGGATAGGCGAAAAGCGCCTCGTCCCAGCGGATGGTGCCGGCGATCGCCTTGGCGTAGGGGTCGAGGAGCACCTTGGCCGGGTTGAATCGCTGGCCGCTGGCCGGGTCGTAGGGGCCGTAAGCCCGATAGGCGTAGAACTTGGGGGGCATCACCTCGGGGAGGTAGACGTGCCAGTTGTAGGAGTGGCGATGCTCCACCGGGATGACCGCCTCCGGTTCGCCGGCGTCCTCGCTGGCGTAGAGCAGCAGCTCGATCTTTTCCGCATTTTCCGAGAAGACGGAGAAGTTGGTCCCCTGCCCGTCCCAGTTGGCTCCGAGCGGATACGGTCTGCCCGGCCACACCTTGTAGCGCGCCATCGGCTGCTCCTTTCCTGTCACTCTCTGTAATTGGCGTCCGGGCGAAACTCCTTGCACTCATGCCACGACCAGACCTCGCGCTTGCCGTAGATGTCGACCTGGGCTTCCTCTTCCGTCCAGCCGACCAACTTGCCGGCGTGATGCGTCTGCACATGCTGCAGATACTTCTGCCGTCCGACTTCGGCGGCTTCGCGGACCTTCTGGGCTTCGTGCCGATTCATCGCCTTCTCCTCTCCTGGGCCCCCCAGCGAAGGCCTTGATTGAAGGAGGAAAACTGATAAAAAAGATGGCAACTCTCATGGAGGTCTGGACATGCACCCGGTCAGAAAGAACCTGCTCATCCTTTTGCTGGCCGCCGCCGTTACCAGTCTCGGCTGCCAGGGCCGTTATACTGCCGGCGGCGCCAGCAGCCTGGGGACGACCACGCCGGGAGCCGTGCACGGCTCCCAGGCGCTGGAGGAGACCAGCGGCACCGGCGGCACCCCTCCCGGCGGCCTGCGTGGCGGACCGGAAGGGGGATTGAGCGAGCGGTAGGGCCATTTTTCCGGTCAATGCCCCACCTCCCGAACCGGTACCTCCTCCGCCCGGAGCAAGCTGGCGGTCAGCATCAGGGACAGCACCCCAAAGGTCGACGCCTAGGCACCTCGGGTCTTTGGGGTCTCGTTCACCAGATTACCACCCGCCGGCAATTCGTCATCTGCCGCCCCATAGGACGCTGATCGAAGCTTTCATCCCAGCCGCAGGCTGCTCAGGAAATCGATCAGGGCGTCCTGGGCATTCTCCTTGTCCGGGGAGACCATGGTGATCCCCCACTGGGCAAGCACCGTCTTCTGCACCGGGTTGCCGCGGGGGGAGAACAGGTAGGAACAGGGGGGCTCCCCGGTGCCGTAGCGGCGCCACAGCTGGGAGAGGCGGTAAAAGAGGAGCCGCAGGTTGATGTCCGAGAGGCTGTAGCCGATGAACAGCACCGAACGGGCCAGACAGTCGGCCCGCAGCTTGATGTCGAGGGGAGATTCGAACTCGAGGCGGTCGAAAAAGCTCGTCTCGTTGACGGTCAGGCTGGTCTCGTCATCGAAATCGCCGTGGTATTTGACAATCTGGGTGACCCCGGGGTGCAGCTGCAGCAGGTCATGCACCGAGACGATCTTGACGTAGGGGCGCTGATAGTGGTCGAAGGCCCGCTCCAGCCAGCGATCATAATTGGTGGTGTAGATCATCGGGAAATCGAGCTCGACGATGAGCCGGTGCACGGCAGAATCGCCCAAGGCCTCACCCCCGGCGTGCCAGGTGGCGTCCATCCAGCGCACCAGATCGCCCAGCCCCCCTTTGCGCACCCGGTAGTACTCGGCCAAAGCCAGGTAGTTGCCGAGACGGATGAACTCATCCGGGGGAAAGCCCAGGTCTTCCCCCATCTTGCGCATCAAATCTTCCCAGGACGGCAGCCCCAGGTTCATCGACACCCCGGCCCCGACAAACAGAATCACCTGCCGGCTCGCTATGGCCTGCTTCAGGTTGTCCATCGATCCGGTCTCCCCCGCTGCGGGCATGGAAAACCCCCGGCGGAGGGAAAACTGTGGTTGCCGGGGGCCTCCGATCGAACCGTAAAAAAGGGAGCCCCCGAACCAGGAGGAGGAAAGCCTGGGTTGGCGATGAGCTCAGGGACTCCCGAATCGGGAATGTAGAATCAATTAAACATTCCGGGACCGGCTTGCAAGCGGGAATCTAAATTTTTTATTTTCATTTCGCCTATTTACACCCACAGTCTGATAGTCGTGTGAACCGTCCTTCAGCTCAGTCTCCAACCAAAGTTTTCCATCGAAAAATTCCCTCCCCTCGCCCAATTGTCAGAATGATCCTTTTGGCTATTCTTGTCTCGCACGGGCGGGAGGAGACAGATGGCCAAAAGGTCGCCAGCGGTTCATGCCAAAACAAGGCGCCGGCTGCCGGTCGGGGCGGAGGTCACCCCCGAGGGGGTTCACTTCCGGGTTTGGGCGCCGGGCAAAACCAAGGTGGAACTTTTACTGGAAGAGGGGTCTTCCGCCTCCCCCGGGCCGCAGATCATCGCACTGAAAGCCGAGAGAAACGGCTACCACTCGGCGGCGACCGACCTGGCGCGAGCCGGAACCCTCTACCGCTTCCGTCTCGATGGCAGCGACCGCCTGCTCCCCGATCCCGCCTCGCGCTTCCAGCCCAACGGCCCCTTCGGCGCCTCCATGGTGGTCGACCCGGGACAGTTCAGCTGGAGCGATCAGAGCTGGCCGGGGGTGTCGTTGCCCGGCCAGGTCATCTATGAGATGCATATCGGCACCTTCACGCCGCAGGGGAGCTGGGAGGCGGCCAGCGCCGAACTCCCCGCCCTCAAGGAGCTGGGGGTCACTTTGCTGGAGCTGATGCCGGTGGCCGACTTTCCCGGCCGCTTCGGCTGGGGCTACGACGGCGTCAACCTGTTTGCCCCCTCGCGCCTGTACGGCCGCCCCGACGACCTGCAGCGCTTTGTCGACCGGGCGCATGCCCTGGGGCTCGGGGTGATCCTCGATGTGGTCTACAACCACCTGGGACCCAGCGGCAATTTCCTGGGGGAATTCTCCCGCCACTACTTCTCCGAGCGTTACCGCACTGATTGGGGCGAGGCGCTAAATTTCGACGGCGACCAGGCCGCCCCGGTGCGGGAGTTCTTCATCGCCAACGCCGGCTACTGGATCGATGAGTTTCACTTCGACGGACTGCGCATCGATGCGACCCAGGATATCTTCGACGCCTCTCCCCGCCATCTGCTGATCGATATCGCGCAGCGGGTGCGGCAGGCCGGCGGAAAACGAAAAACCCTGCTCATTGCCGAGAACGAGGCGCAGCAGGTTCAACTGATCCGACCGGTCAAGGAGGGGGGATTCGGCCTCGATGCGCTGTGGAACGACGACTTCCATCACAGCGCCATGGTCGCCCTGACCGGCCATAACGAGGCCTACTACACCGACTACCTGGCGCGGCCGCAGGAGTTCGTCTCCCTGGCCAAATACGCCTTCCTTTACCAGGGGCAGCACTACCGCTGGCAGGGGAAACGGCGCGGTACCCCCACGTTTGGCCTTCCCCGGGCCGCCTTCATCAACTACCTGCAAAACCATGATCAGATCGCCAATTCGGGGCAGGGGCTGCGCTGCCACGGCCTGACCACCCCGGGACGCTACCGGGCCCTGACCGCCCTGCTGCTGCTCGGACCGGGGACGCCGATGCTCTTTCAGGGGCAGGAATTTGCCGCCACCACCCCATTTTTCTATTTCGCCGACCACCCGGAAGAGGTGGCCGTCCCGATCCAGCGCGGCCGCACCGAGTTTCTGCGCCAGTTTCGCAGCCTGGCGATACCGGATGTCCAGGCCCGCCTCCCCGATCCGGGCAATCCGGCCACTTTCGTCAGCTGCCGCCTCGACCGGATGGACCGGCAGCGCCATGCCCCCCTGTACGCCCTGCACCGCGACCTGCTTACCCTGCGTCACACCGACCCGGTCTTCCGTCGGGTTTCCGAGATGGAGATCGATGGCGCCGTGCTGGGGGAAGAGTGCTTCGTCCTGCGCTACTTCGCCGGCGCCGGCGAGGACCGGCTGCTGGTGGTCAATCTCGGTCGCGACCTGCACCTCGACCCGGCCCCGGAGCCGCTCCTCGCCCCCCCGCAACAACGTCTGTGGGCCATCCTCTGGTCGAGCGAAGATCCCCATTACCTGGGCAACGGCACCGCCCCCCTCGACAGCGAAGAAAACTGGATCATCCCCGGACACGCGGCCGTCGTTCTGTATCCGATCGATGCGGTGGAAATCGACAGCGGCTCGACTCCGCCAGCAATCTGAACCTCCCGAGCGTCCAATTGACAAACTCTGAATTCATTGTAGCCTCAAGCTGGGTCCTGTTACGGGGCGGCGAAAACAACGCTTGCCTTAATTAACTCACGGGTGGTTTGAACAAACTTTCAAGGAGATCAAAATGAATAAGCTTACGTCTTTTGCTTCAACCGTTTTCATTGCAACTCTGGCCTTTGCTCCAGCAGTGATGGCCGCCGGGTATGGCGAAGAAGGAGAAAAAAGTCGATCTGGAGCACAGGTTCAATCAGAAGAACAACAGCAGGTAGGTCAACAGAGCGGGCAGGCTGAGCAGCTGAGTGAATCGCAGGTGCGCCAGATCCAGCAGCAGCTGCAGGCCCAAGGGGTCGACCCCGGCCCGATCGACGGCATCTGGGGACCGCAAACCTCCCAAGCCCTGGAGCAGTTCCAGCAGCAGGAAGGGATAGCCGCCTCCGGGCAACCCGATCAGGAGACGCTGCAGTCTCTTGGCGTAGAGACTGATCAGGAGTTCATGGGCGTCTCCCCAGGCTTTGGCGAAGAGCAGCAGCGTGAGCGAGGGGTAGAGGATCCGATGCGCGGTGAAGGTCTGGAACAGGACCGTGAGCGTAGTCTGGAACGCGACCAGATGGAGCGTGAGGATTCCATGCAGCCGACCACCCCGGGCCAGGGCATCCGCTAGTCATTTCCTCACCACCCGATCCGATGATTCTGCCGGGCTTCCTGAGCCCGGCTTTTTTTTTGCTCTCCGGTCGCTGATCGTCAGGGGGCGCGCAGGAAAACCTGGGTGAAAAAGAGCTGATTCCCCTGGCGCCAGATCCCCACCCCGGTGCTGCGAAACTGCGGACCGAGGATATTAGCGCGATGCCCCGGGCTCTGCATCCATCCCTGCACCGCCACCCGCACCGGGTCGGAGACGTTGGCGCTGCGAAAGATGTTCTCCCCGGCCGCCCGGTAAGAAATGCCGGCCGCCTGGAGCCGATCGACCAGGGAGCGGCCGGCCGGGTCGGCGTGGGCGAAGAACTCCTCCTCGGCCATGTGGCGGCTATGCTCCCGGGCGAGACGAGCCAGCTCCTGATCGGCGACCAGGAGGGGGAGACCCTGCTCGGCGCGGATGGCATTGATCCGCTGCCCGATCGCCGCCTCCAGCACTTCCGTCTCGGCCGGTACCGAGCTCCTTTGCGACCCGTGGTGAAGCCGGTCGGCCGCCGCTGCCCCGTGGTGGCCCGTCGGCACCAGCAACACGGCAACAGTTACCAGCATGCCGACAAGTTGCAGCTTCCAGCGGAGCCAGCGCCTTTTCTCCGCACTGCTTTCCATGCCCGTCGTCTCCTTGGCTTTTCCCTATTTTACCATCGCCGGTTTTACGCACCTGATCGCGCGCCTGATGCGCGAACGCCAGCGCCTGGAGGCGCCGGCGCCGGCGAGAATCATGGTGATCGGCGGGGAGTGATAGGGCAGCTTAGAGATTTTTCTTTTCCAGAAACCAGAAGAGGAGCAAACCGCCCGCGATGAAAACCGGGATCACCAGCCAGGGGCTGACCCCGAGGGCCTGGGGGACGGTGATCTTGCCGAAATCGCCCCAGGTGAGAACGGTGCGCTGCAACAGGGGGAACGCCTCGGCGAAGAGGGCGGCGCCGACGAGCATGCCGGCGATCCCCCACAGGGCGTCCCAGCGACCCTCCCCTACCGCCCCGACGGCGGTGCCGGGGCAGTAGCCGAGAAAGCCCCAGCCGATGCCGAACAGCAGCCCGCCGACGATGTTGCCGCCGAGGATCGTCTTCTTGATGTCGAGTTCCACTTGCCCCAATTCGACCAGCAGGTAGATACCGACCATTGCCACCAGGACGCTGGAGAACATGAACTTGACAATGGTCATGTCGATGAGACGCAGGGCGCCCAACTGCTTGTCGTAGCGCAGAACCCGCCCTTTTTGCAGCAGAAAGCCGAAGGCGATCCCGGTCACCAGGCCGTAGATGAGAAGCTTCATGACCGGCCTCCGTAGATCAGGCGAGCGACGACGATCCCGCAGAGGAAGAAACAGACGAGGGAGACAAGACCGCTGATCGATAGCTGGAGCGAACCGCTCAGCCCATGGCCGCTCGGTCAGCCATCGGCCATGCGGGCGCCGAACATCGCCACCGTCCCGCCGCCAAAGGCGTAGAGGGCGCGCCGGCTGCGGCTGTGAGCACCGAAGCGCTCTTCCCACATATCCGGCAGGGCCCGCCAGCGAAAACTGCCGGAGGTGACCGCCGACATCAGGGCGCCGAGAAAGATGCCGACCACGAACATCCACTGCCAGTCGATTTTGGGCGCCGTCTTGACGAAGTACTCCAGGCTCCGGACCCGCTCCGGGGCGACCAGCCCCTCGAGCATGCCGGCCGCCCGCACGAAAGTCGTCGAGGCCCCCAGGAACTTGCCGACCAGCCAGACGGAGAGAATGGAGACCAGACCGGAGAGGGCTCCTGCCAGGTAGGGGTTCCACCCGCCATCTGCATCATGTCCAGGTTTAAAGTTCACGAATCTCTCCTCCCATTTGTACAGTAAAACATAGGGAATTAATATTAACCTTTCTCCCCGGATGAGCAATCGGTTATTCAGCAAATTCCGATATTAATTTGGCTGTCGGCTGGTCTCCGCCGCCGAGACAGCTACAATTGGTTTCCATATCCGCCCACACTTGCTTAACGGCATGGAGCTTTGTATGGAACAGGAGAAAAAGAATTCAGAAACCCATGGTTTCAAAGCCCTGCGTCACCACCCCAAATCCCTGCAGACTCTCCTCGACAGCATCTATTGCGGCATCTTCACCACCGATCGACAAGGACGGATTACTTTCACCAATAACAGCGCCAGGAAGATGCTGGGCCACTCCCGGGAAGAGCTGGTCGGCACCTTGTTTGAGGACCTCGCCTGGCAAACCCTTGACGGCACCCCTCTCTCCAGGGAGGAACACCCCCTGGCCCAGGTCCTGGACAACGGAGAGCCGGTGCCGGAGGGGAACTTTTCCCTCGTCCACGATGGAGGTCAGCGCTTCTTCTTTGCCATCAACGCCGTCCCTCTGCTCGATCGCCAAGGACACCTCATCGGCGCCGCCGCCGATCTCCTCGACATTTCCGAGCGCTTTCGCCTGCAGCAGGAGCGGGATCAACTGACGAGCGCCCTGCAGGAGAGCGAGGCGCGCTACCGGGTGCTGGCCGAGGCGGCGCCGGTCGGGGTGTTCGAAAGCGACGAGCAGGGGGGGGTGCTCTATCTGAACCCCCACGGAGTGGCTCTGTACGGCCACTCCCGGGAAGAGTGCCTCGGTTTGGGATGGCTGCGAGCCGTCCACCCGGAAGATCGGGGCCGGGTCTGGGACTCCTGCCAACGGTCGGCGGACGAACCCGGGATCCAGCAGTGCGAATTTCGCCTGCTGCACCCGGCCGGCGAAACCATCTGGGTTCAGGTTCTGCGCCAGGCGCTCCCTGCCGATGGGGAAAAGCGGTTGGTGGGGATCGTGGAGGACATTACCGGGCGTCAGCGGACCTTGCAGGCACTGGCTCAGGCCAAGAAGTGCGCGGAGGAGGCGAGCAGCGCCAAAAGCCGCTTTCTCTCGGTTGTCGGTCATGAAATCCGCACGCCGATGACCATCTTCATGGGAATGGTCGAACTGACCCTCGCCGGCCAGCTCGCAGCCGAGCAGCGCCGCTATCTTGAAGCCGCTCAGGAAAGTGCCGAGTCGCTGCTGTCGCTGATCGAAGATATCCTGATCTTCTCCGATCTGGAGGCGAAGCGGATGATCCTCGAACGCCATCTTTTCGGGGTGCAGCCCTGGGTCCAGGAAGCGTTGGACAAGATAGCGGCCGAAGCAGAGGCCAAGGGGGTCGCCTTGCGGGTGGAGATTTCCCCCGAGATACCGCAGCAGATCATCGGCGACCCGAAGCGACTGCAGCAGGTGCTGACCAACCTGGTTGGAAATGCCGTCAAGTTCACCGAGGACGGAGAGATCGAGCTGCGGATAGAGCTCTGCCACCGCTGCCTGTCCGAGTCGTCGGGGGTGCGTTTTTCCGTGACGGACACCGGCGTCGGCATTCCCCCGGAGAAAATGGATCAGCTGTTCAGCCCCTTCGGCCAACTGGACGACAGCTCTACCCGCCGCCTCGGCGGCAGCGGCCTGGGGCTGGTGATCAGCAAGGGGCTGGTCGAGGCGATGGGGGGGCAGATCGAAGTAAAGAGCAGCGGCCGGGGAAGCACTTTCGCCTTCATCGTGCCGCTGGAGGCGTCTCGCCACCTTTGACAGGGCTCCGCCGAAGGGTAATCTGGGGGAAACAACCCCAGCAAAAGGAGGCTGTCATGGCAACCGGAATCGGTGGGCACTCCCCGGCTGACCTGCCGCGCTATCTCGAAGGGATCGCCTTTCCCGTTAACCGCAAGAACCTGATTCTGCACGCGCGCCAGCATCATGCCGACCCGCAGATGATCGACAAGCTCAGCCAGATGCCGGACGACGAATACGGCTCGATGGATGAAGTCATTCAGGAATACCGGCAGCTGCACTGAGAGCGGCGATGGACGCCGCAGTCGCCCGGCTGATAACCGGGCGGCTACTCAGCCGGCCGTGGCCGTGCTACACTCCTCCAATGACCTGGCATTTCGATCTGATCTCTCCAGTGTACGACCGCCTGCTTCCCGCTCCCGATCCGCAGCTGTGGATGGAGCTGCTCCGGCTCCCCGCCGGCCGGCTTCTCGATGCCGGCGGCGGCACGGGGCGGGTCGCCTGGGAGCTGCGCCGCTTGTGCCGACAGGTGGTTGTCGCTGATTTTTCCCACCGCATGCTGCTGCAGGCCAGGGACAAGGAGGGGCTGCAGCCGGTGCAAGCCGATGTGGCGCGCCTCCCCTTTCCCGATCATCGGTTCGATCGCGCCCTGGTGGCCGACGCCCTGCACCATTTTCCCGATCAGCGAGGCGCGATGGCCGAGTTGCTGCGCGTTCTGGCTCCGGGTGGCCGGCTGGTGATCGAAGAGCCGGACCTGACACGGCTGCCGGTCAAAGCGGTGGCCCTGGCGGAAAAAGCCGTGCTGATGCGCAGCCACTTTCTGTCGGCGGAGGGAATCTGTACCCTGGCGCAAAGCTGCGGGGGGAGGGCGAGCATCGGCCGCCGGGGGAAATTCCTGGTCTGGATCATCGTCGATAAGCCGGGCGGCGGGGAGTCTGCCGCCTGATCCTACTGGCATGCATCAAGGAGGATTATCATGGCACAACAGTTTACCGCTCTGCTCGTCGAAGAGATCGAACCGAAGCATTACGGCCGCCGCATCGTCACCCGGTCGGTGGACGATCTCCCCCCGGGCGAACTGCTGGTCCGGGTGCGCTACTCCTCCCTCAATTACAAAGACGCCCTCAGCGCCACCGGCAACAAGGGGGTGACTCGCCGGTTCCCCCACACCCCCGGGATCGATGCCGCCGGCGAAGTCGTCGAGGATGCCAGCGGCACCTTTGCCCCGGGGGAAGCGGTCATCGTCACCGGTTTCGACCTCGGGATGAACACCGCCGGCGGCTTCGGTCAGTACATCCGGGTGCCGGCCGCCTGGGCGGTGCGACTGCCGCCGGGGCTCGATCTGCGCCAGGCCATGATCATCGGCACCGCCGGCTTCACCGCCGCCCTGTGCGTCTGGCGCCTGCAGCAAGCGGGGGTGAACCCGACCGGCGGCGACGTGGTGGTCACCGGCGCCACCGGCGGCGTCGGCAGCATCGCCGTCTCCCTCCTGGCGCGGGCCGGCTACCAACCGGCCGCCGTCACCGGCAAAACCGACCAGGCCGACTACCTGCGCCACCTCGGGGCGGTGCAGATTCTCGACCGCACCGAGGTGACCGCCGGCGCCGACAAGCCGCTGCTCCAGGAGCGCTGGGCGGGAGCGATCGACGTGGTCGGCGGCGAGATGTTGGCGGCCGTCCTCAAGTCGACCCGCTATGGCGGCGCTGTCGCCTGCTGCGGCCTGGTCGGCTCCCCCGAACTGCCGGTCAACGTCTTCCCCTTCATCTTGCGCGGGGTCAGCCTGCTGGGGATCGATTCGGTGCAATGCCCGATGCCGGTGCGGCAGCTGATCTGGAGCCGGCTGGGAGCCGAGTGGCAGCTGCCGAACCTGGAAGAGACGGCCACCGAATGCACCTTGGAGCAGCTGGAGGAACCGATCCAGGCCATCCTGCGCGGCGAGTTGCGCGGGCGAATCGTCGTCCGACTGTAGCCGCCACCGCCCCCATTTGACAGACGACCGGCAAGCGGTAGGCTCCTCCAAAGCAGGAAATCTATCGGCTGATCAAAAATGTCCAGAGGCAAGCGGAGCTTTGGTCAGCCCGCGAGGAGGCAAACCATGGCACGAGGAGTCGGCGGCCACTCACCATCCAACGTCGCCCAATATCTCAAGGGGATCAATTTTCCAGCCCATCTGCCGGAGATGATCAAGCAGGCCCAGAAGAACAACGCCGACAAGGAGGTCATCGAGGAGCTCAAGCAGATGCCGGATGAGGAATACGGCTCGATGTCCGACGTAATGAAAGGGTACGGGAAGAAACATTAGGCAGACGCCTGCCGAAGCGCTGTCGGCACGGCACCGCTTCGGCCCTCCTCCGGATCGGCCGATGATCGACCGTCAAACGGTGCGCACTCCGCCGGCGGGGTGGCCCATTCTGCGCCAGAACTGGGGGCGCCTGCTGTTTCTGCACTGGCGATGGCCACCGGAGCAGCTGCGCCCCCTGATCCCTGCCCGGTTGGAAATCGACACTTTCGACGGCGACGCCTGGGTGGCCGCGACCCCTTTTTCCCTGTGGGGGATCTCCCCTCCCCTGCTCCCGGCCGTACCGCTGCTCAGCCGCTCCCTCGAACTCAACCTGCGCACCTACGTCCATTTCGACGGAGTCCCCGGCATCTGGTTCTTTTCCCTGGATGCCAGCAATCCGCTGGTGGTGCTCGGAGCTCGTCTCGGTTACCGTCTCCCCTATTTCCCGGCCCGGATGCGGCTGAACGAAGCGGATGGATTGTTCCGCTTCACCTCCCATCGCCTCGGCGCCCCAGCGGCGGATTTCGAGGCGAGCTGGCGCCTCGGCCCGGCGCTCCCGGCCGCGGCTCCCGACACTCTGGAGTTTTTCCTGATCGAGCGCTACGTTCTGTACGCCGCCGCCGGTGGCAGGCTGTACCGGGCCCGGATCCATCCCCCCCCTGGCCGCTTCGCCAGGCCACTCTCGAGCGTCTCGCCGCGAC
>JACZKF010000276.1 GCA_014860175.1 Desulfuromonadales bacterium
CCCCCCCCCTGGCCCGCTCCTCGAAATACGCAATCAGCCGATCAGTCACTTCGCCGTCGGCCGCCGCCAGAGCGGTCCCCATTGCCGGCATGATGACCCGGTTTTTCAGTTTGAGACGGCCGATGCTTCCTTCCTGGAAAAGATGGGGGTAAGGCATGAGTTGAACCTCCGGCTCTGTTGTTGGGCTGGCACGCGTGCAGGTTGATCGATCTGGTTTATTGCAGCAGGACGGCGCGTTCGTACGCCTCTCTGATGGCGTCGCCAATCTTTCGCGGCGCCTTGGCATCCCCCAGGAGAACCAGGTTGTCGAACCGGCCGGCGATCTGCTCGTAAAGAGCGGCGTTGGCACGCACCCCCAGGGAGACGACCACCCGATCGACCTCGAGGGTGAACCGCCGCTCTGAGGTGAGATCTTCCAGCAGCACCGATCCGGCGCCGATTTCGATCAGCTTGTGCCCGGTGTAGATCGCCACCCTGGCCTCGGCCAGCTGCTTGAGCAGGTCGATCCGGGTGATGACCCCGGCACCGGCGGCGATCTCCGGCAGCATTTCGAACAGGCAGACCTCGTTCCCCTGAGCGGCCAAGAGCTCGGCGGTCTCACATCCGGTCATACCGCCGCCGATGACCGCCACCTTCTGCTTGCGGATTTGCGCAGGCGCCGCGAGGGCCTGTTCTGCGAGAAGTACATGCTCGGCGTCGATGCCGGCGATCCGGGGGAGGAAAGGGACGGCCCCGGTCGCCACGAAGACGGCATGCGGCTCTTCCTGCCGGATGGCTTCCGCATCGGCTTCCCGGTTCAGCCGCACCTCGACCCCCAGCTTTTGCAGCTGGTGTCTCTGGTAATCGGTCAGCCAGGCCATCTTCTCCTTGCCGCGTGGTTTGCTGCCGTAATTGATCTGGCCGCCGAGGCACGCCTCCTTCTCGAACAGGGTCACTCGGAAGCCGCGGGTCGACAGCACCCTGGCCACCTCCAGGCCGCCGGGGCCGCCGCCGACGACGACCACCTTCCGCTGCCGGCCATCCGCGGCCAGCTCGCCGAACTCGAGTTCCCGCCCGGCCCGGGCGTTGATGGCGCAGCTGATGTGCTTGCCGAGCAGCCCCCCGTCGAGACAGTGCAGGCAGGACATGCACCGGCGGATCTCCGCCGCCTCCCCCCGGGCCGCCTTCTCACACCAGAACGGATCGGCGATCAGCCCCCGGCCGAGGCCGACAAAGTCGGCCTTGTTCTCGGCGAGGATCCCCTCGGCGAAAGCGGGCTCCCGAATGACGCCGGCGGTGATGACGGGGATTTTCACTTCCTTCTTCACCGCTTCGGCCAGGTAGACCCGCCACCCCTGGGGGAAGGAGACCGGTTCGATGACCGTCGGCATACTTTCGTAGGTGCCGCAGCTAACGTTGATCGCATCGATGCCGATGCTCTCCATGTAGCGGGCAATCCGGATCCCTTCGGCCAGATCGATCCCCCCCTCGACGAACTCGTCGACACTCAGGCGGATGATGACCGGGAACTCCCGGCCGCAGGCGCCCCGGATCCGGTCGACGATCTCCTTGGCAAAGCGCATCCGGTTTTCGAAGCTGCCGCCGTAGGTGTCGGTTCGCCGGTTGGACTGGGGGCTGAGGAACTGGTTGATCAGGTAGCCGTGCGCGCCGTGCAGCTCGACACCGTCGATCCCGGCCATCTTGCAGCGCAGGGCGCCCATGGCGAAGCGCTGGACCAGGTCCTCGATCTCTTCCCGGGTCAGCTCCCGCGGTGTCTCCCCGATCAGGCTGCAGGCGACGGGGCTCGGCCCGACGATCTGCGCTCCGCCGGTCAGCATCGAGTTCCCTTCCCGGCCGGCATGGTGCAGCTGCATAAACACCTTGGCGTCGTACTTGTGGACGGCGGTCGCCAGGCGGCTCAGCATCGGGATGAACTTGTTGTCGTCGACCCGCGGATGCACCGCGCCCGCCTTGCCCAGGGTGTATTCGACGGAGGTGACTTCGGTAACGATGAGTCCGACCCCGCCGCGCGCCCGCTCTTCGAAATAGGCGATCAGGTGATCGGTCACTTCGCCGTCGGCCGACGCCAGCATGGTCCCCATGGCCGGCATCATCACCCGGTTCTTCAAGTGGAGACTACCTATTTTCCCTTCACGGAAAAGATGTGGGTAGTGCATTCGCCTCGCTCTCCCTCTGTATTTGAAGTGGGGGTGGTCAGGCCGGCTTTTTGCTCCACGCTTCGAAAAGTTCGAGGCCGGTGGCGGGAGGCTCCTGATAGCCCCCCCTCTCCTTCAGGGTGATCGCCTCCGTCGGGCAGGTGGTGACGCAAAGACCGCAGCCGAGGCATTTGCCGCCGTCAATACGGCCATCATCGCCGATGGCGATGGCGCCGAAGCCGCAGCGCTCGGCACAGACGCCGCAGGAGATGCACTTGGCCCCCGCCAGTTCCGCCTGGAATCTCGAAGAGGCCATGGCGAAGGTGTTCGGAATCGAGAACTCGGCGATCGCCCGCAGCTGGGTGCAGCAGCAGGAGCAGCAGCTGCACAGGGCGACCCCCATCTCCTTGGAGTTGCCGACCATGTGCACCAGCCCGGCCTTCTCCGTCATGTCGAGTATCTCCAGGACCTCTTGCCGGCTTACCTCCCGTCCCAGCCCCTTGTCGACCATGAAGCGGGCCAGGTCGCCGAAGTGGAAGCAGACCTCGGTCGGCTTGCCGCACCCGCCCCCGGCCAACTCGGCCGACTTGCGGCAGGGGCAGTGGATGACCACGGCAAAGTCGTACTCGCTGATCAGTTCCGCGGCTTTCTCGTAGGGGAGGATCTCCTGCCCGGGTTCGACCGATTTGGCCACCGGAATGACCCGGGTGAACGGCGCCCCGCCGAACATCCCCTCCCCCCAGCCGCTGCAGTAATATTCCTGCCAGAGCCTGGCC
>JACZKF010000277.1 GCA_014860175.1 Desulfuromonadales bacterium
GTGCAGCTCTCTGCGGCAGAAGGCTTCCTGCTCAGCCCCTCTACTTTCGCTTCACCGCCCTCTCCAGGTCTTTGGTTTTCCCAATCAGGATCAGCAGGTCACTATCCTTGATAAGATAATTAGCCGGGGGGACCACCGTGAAAGCATCGGTCAGGACGTCTTTTATCGCGATCACCGTGACGTGAAATTTTTTCCGCAATTCCAGTTCCGCCAGGCTCTTGCCGACGAAGTGTGGAGGCGCCCCCGATTCCGAAATAGAGTATTCTTCGGCCAGGGGAATTGATTCGAGGATATTGGGATGGGAAAGACTGCGCGCTGTCCTCTTGGCCATGTCTTTTTCGGGAAAGATGATGTCTGTAGCGCCGATTTTCTCCAGAATGCGCCCGTGATCCTCGTTGACCGCCTTGACCAGGATGCGTGGCACTCTCAATTCCTTCAGGTAGAGGGTGATCAGGGTTGAAAGGTGAGAGCGTTCCCCCGTCGAGACGATGACCGCATTCATTTCGCCGATCCCCTGGGCGCTGAGAAACTCCTTGTTGGCGGCATCGCTAAGGATGGCGTAAGTACAGCAGTCCTGGACACGCTGGACTTTGTCCTTGTCGGCATCGATGGCGATTACTTCATGCCCTTCCAGGAACAGTTCGTTGGTGACATGGAAGCCGAAGTTCCCCAGCCCTATGACGCAGAAGCGCTTCTTCATGGTTTTCTCCTTCTAGCCGATCATGACGTTTTCTTCCGCGTAATGAACCGCAACGCGATGACGGCGATGGGCGATGGCGAAGGCGATGGTCAGCAGGCCGACCCGCCCGACAAACATGAGGGGGATGATGATGAGTTTGCCAGGTGTTTTCAACTCGGCCGTCGTACCCATGGACAGCCCAACGGTGCCGAACGCCGAGAAGGCCTCAAAGGTGTTCGCCAGGAAACTCCTTGGACTCTCCTCCACCAGATGCGAACTTTGCACCACCAGCAGCCCGAAAAGGGCGGTGCCGATGAGGATGACCGCCAGCAGTACCAGCGCCAAAGCTTTGGTGGTCGCCTCTTCCGGAACAGTGCGCCGGAAAAGATTGTTCTGCTCGCTGCCTTTCAGCCGGTTGTAGAGAATGCCGAAAAAGAGCGCCAGACTGGTGGTCTTGACGCCGCCGCCCGCCGAGCCGGGGGAGGCGCCGATAAACATGAGGAAAATGACCAGGAAAAGAGTTGGGGAGCGGAAGGCGTTGAGATCGATGGTGTTGAAGCCAGCGGTTCGGGACGTCACCGATTGGAACAGCGAGACCCAGAAGCCTTCCATGAAAGTCATCCCGGCGAGGGCATCGTCGGCTTCCAGCCAGAAGATCATCACTGTGCCAAAAACAATCAGAAAGCCGCTTGTCAAAAGGACCAGACGGCTGTGCAGCGAAAGCTTCACTCTTTTTTTCCCACGCACAGAGAAGAATCCCAGCAGCTCCCGGATAACCAGAAAACCGATTCCTCCCAAAATGATCAGCGCCATCACCGTCAAATTCACCAGAGGGCTGTTCCAGTAGTCTATCAGGCTGTTGTTGAAGAGGGAGAACCCGGCATTACAGAAGGCCGAGATGGCATGAAAAATGGCAAGATAACTCCCCTGCCACCACCCGAACTCGGGGATGAAAGACAAAGAGAGAAGAGCCGCCCCAGCGCCTTCGATCACAAGAGTCAGCAGCATGATGCTTCGAACCAGGCTTCGCCAGGAGTCGACCGGCGTATGAAGCAATGTCTCCTGGATGATCCATCGCCCCCGCATGCTCACTCCTAGTCGCAAGTAAATGAAGAGGTAAACTGAAAAGGTGATGATTCCCAAACCACCGATCTGAATCAGGGCCAGCACCACCACCTGTCCGAAGAGGGTAAGTTTGGTGCCGGTATCGACCACGACCAGACCAGTAACGCATTGCGCCGAGGTAGCGGTAAATAGGGCATCGAGAAATGACAGAGGCTCCCCATGGGCGGCCCAGGGAGTCGCCAACAGAAGCGTGCCGGACAGGATGGCGGCAGCGTAATAGAAGACGAGAATCTGGCCAGGCGGAAGGCTTTGCAGAAAGCGGCGGATGGCGGATGGCATTGAAACCCATGTCCTCAATTGGTTGTCGGCCACTCCTTTACGACCCTTCTAATGAACTTGGGTGATTAGAGTGCCGGAGGGATTATCGCCGGTTTCATCAGGCAGTGAAAGAAGAAAAGGAGCTTTTGCTTTCGTAGACGGGGGGATGGGATTGCCAGGGGATCAGTGCAGCTCTCTGCGGCAGAAGGCTTCCTGCTCGGGGCTGCCGATCATGATCAGCGACATCCCTTTGACCAGCAGGTCATCGGGGGAGGGGAGGATGGTCATCTCCTTCTCTCCCGGCTGTTCCAGGGCGATGACCGTGCTGCCGGTGCGGGAGCGCAGGCGGGAGGTGCGCAGGGTGGTGCCGTGCATGGAGGGGGGGACGGGGAAGCGGAATACCTGCATCCCTTCGGTGAGAAAGACCGATTCCTTGTGCTCCAGAATGTTCATCAGGATATTGGCGCCGACGGAGGCGTTGGAGACGACAAAATCGGCGCCGGCGGCGTAGAGCTGGTCGACATTCTCTTCCCGGTTGGCCCGGGAGACGATGCGGATGTGCGGGTTGAGGTGGCGGCTGGCGAGGGTCAGAAAGATGTTGGCGCCGTCGTCGTTGGTGGTGACGATCAGCCCTTTGGCTTCGCCGATGGATGCCCCCTGCAGGACCGAGCGGGCGGTGGCATCGCCGATCACCGCCACATGTTCCGAGCAGAGCGGGTTGACCGCCCGATCGACCAGGATGAAAGGGACCGGGCGGCGGTCGAGGAAGGTGGCGGCCGAGCAGCCGATGCGGCCGTGACCGAGGATCAGCACCAGATCCTCCTCGGTCTTCTCGCCGGTCAGCCTCTCCAGCTCTTCCAGGTGTTCCCGGGTGCCGACCACCACGATGACCGCCCGGTCCGCCAGGATCGTCTCTGGCCCCGGGATGGTGAACGCCCCTCGCTCCCACATGCCGACCACCGCCAGGCCGGTGCGTTCGCGGATGCCGGCCGCCGCCAGGCTCTGGCCGCTGAAAGGGGTGCCGTGCACCGGCAGCTCGGCGACCAGCAGTTTGCCGATGGAGTCGAGGACGTGGGCCAGCGCCCCCTGGGTAGTGGCGCGGGTAGCCAGATAGTGGCCGAGGAGCTTCTTCAGCGGGATGACCTGGTCGGCGCCGGCCAGGCGCAGAAACTCGGCATGCTCCGGTTCGTCGACCAAGGCGATGAGCGGAGTGCGGCATAGGGAGCGGACGGTGAGAATGATGTTGGTGTTATCGGTGTCGTTGAGATTGGCGATCACGGCCCGCGCCCCTCCCACCTGCAGTTTCAGCAGCACCTCGGCATCGGCCGGGTTGCCGTAGCTGACCCGCATCCCGTCCTCTTCCTCCAGCCGCAACGCCTCCTCGTACTTGTCGGTGACGACGACGAAGGGGATGTTGCGGGCTTTCAGCTTGCTCACCAGCGCCCGGGTGACCGGGTCGAGGCCGCAGATCACCACATGCCCGCGGGTGGCGGGGGCGACCCCCTTGGTCGGGCGGTAGCGCAGGCGGTTCTCGATCCAGGGGGCGAGAAACAGACTGACCATGCCGAAGGGGAGGAGGATGAGCAGGAAGACGACGCCGGAGAGGGTGACGAAGCTGGCGAAGAGATATCCCGGGTCGGTATGAAAAGTGATGTCGCCGAAACCGAGGGTAGTCATTACCGTGATCGTCCAGTAGACGCTGGCGATCAGGGTAAATTCCCGCCCTTCCAGGTGCAGCATGAGGAATCGGAAGGTCAGGGCGTTGAGGAGGATTACCGCCAGCAGGAAAACGCAGTACAGGACCAGGACTTTCAGGTTCTGTCTGGCCCGTCCGCGCACGAAATAAGCCAGCTCGCCGGCAATGGTTTTCACCCGATGCTCTCCCCGGGGCAAGTGTTGGCCCGGCATTTCGAACTCCGAAATGCCGGGCTTGTTCCACTACGGTTTTTTCAGATAGCGGTAAAGCTCCGAGTCGGTCGACAGGACCAGCCGCCCATTTTCGCTGATCGACTTGCGATACGCTTCCATGGTGCGCAGGAAGGCGTAGAGTTCCTTGTCCCGACCGTAAGCCTCGGCGTAGATAGAAGCGGCCCGGGCATCGGCGCCGCCGCGGATCTCGACGCTGCGACGGTAGGCTTCCGAGGTGATCCCCTTGAGCTCACGCTGCATCTGGCCGAGAATGTCGGCCCGCTCCCCTTCCCCTTCCGAGCGGTATTCGGCGGCAACTTTCTTGCGCTCGTTGATCATCCGCTCGTAGACCCGCGCCCGCACCTGCTCCACATAGTTGATCCGCTTGATCTGCACATCGATCAGCTCGATGCCGTACTCGGGGGTGCTGGCCCGGGCCTTGGCCAGAATCGTATCGAGGATCTGCTCCCGGCCGACCAGCTTGTCCAGAGGGATTTCCACCCCTTCCACCTCGATCCGGTCCTGATCCCCCGAGGGGCGGTAGTCGGTTCCGCGCACCAGCTCGACCAGCAGCTGCCCGGAGACGGTATCGCGAACCACCGAGTCGAGGATATCGTCGAGGCGGCTCAATGCCCCTCGCTCGGTGGCCACTGTCTTCAGAAACAGCAAGGGATCGGCAATGCGCCAGCGGGCGGTGGTGTCGACCCAGATAAAACGTTTGTCGCTGGTCGGGATCTGGTTCGGATCGCCGTCCCACTTCAGGATCCGTCGCTCGAAGCGGTGCACCTTCTGCACCACCGGAATTTTGAAATGCAGGCCGGCCAGGCGGGCTTCCCCCACCGGTTTGCCGAATTGGGTGACGATCCCCTGCTCCCCTTCCGAGACCACGAACATCCCTTGGCGCAGGAGAACCAGGGCCAAAACGGCGACGATAATCAACGGCAGCTGGAATTTTTTCACTGCCCACCTCCCTTGGTCTTGGCTTCCGCTCTGGCTTCGCTGCGCAGCGGCAGCAGTTGCAACGGTCCGCTGCCGCTGGAATCGAGAATATAGACCTCCTGCAAGCGGGGGAGCACCTCTTCCATCGTCTCCAGATAGAGGCGGCGGCGGGTGACTTCCGGCGACTTGCGGTACTCCTGCAGCAGAGCGAGAAAACGGTGGGCTTCCCCTTCGGCCTGATTGATCCGTTCCACCGCGTACCCTTCGGCTTGCTGGATGGTCTGTTTGGCTTCACCCCGCGCTTTGGGGACTTCGCGGTTGTACTGCTCGCGGGCCTGAAAGATCAGGCTCTCCTTCTGCTGCTCGGCTTCGTTGACCTCATTGTAGGCCGTTTTGACCGGATCGGGGGGGGTGACGTCCTGGAACTTGACGGTGACGATCCGCACCCCGATATCATAGGCATTGAGGATGTTCTGCAGCTCCCGCTCGATGGCGAGGGCGAGGGTGGCGCGCTCGGTCGTCAGGACCTCGGTGACGTTGGAGTTCCCCACCACTTTGCGCACCACCGCCTCCGAGACGTCGCGGATCGTCTCTTCCGGGGCATTGATCCGGAAGACGAACTTGAACGGGTCGGCGATCTGGTACTGGACGATCCATTCGATGTCGCTGACGTTGAGGTCGCCGGTCAGGGTCAGCGATTCCTCTTCCAACCCTTGTTTGCTGTAGGTGGTACGTGCCCCGGGCTGTACGGTGCGAAAGCCGAACTCCTCTTTCAGCACCCGCCCGGTCTTGACCAGGTAAACCCGGTCGATGCCGAAGGGGAGTTTTAAATGCAGCCCCGGTTCGGAGAAGCCTGAGAACTGGCCGACGCGCAGCACCACTCCGGTCTCCTCGGTATCGACTTCATAAAAGCTGGTGAAGGCGGCCCCAACCGCCAGCAGCGCCAGCAGGATCAGGAAGATGCTCTTTTCCGGCCGGAATTTCCCCTTGAGCCGGTTGGTGATTTCGATGACTTTGCGTTGCAGTTCATCTTGATTCTGCCGGTTCCAATCTTGCATGTTTCCTCCCGAAATACCGATGTTCTGGTCGTTATCGTCGGCACCTTAACATAGGTGAAAGGCAACATTCATCCGTAATGCGACAGGGGTGGATGCGATTTCCCTCCTTGGCCAGGGTGAAACCCGGGAGTACAATGACGATTATGGCCAATATCTCATCGATTCCCCCCCCGGGGGCGCCCAAATCCCCCCTGGTTCGGCTGCGCGCCTTAACCAAGAGCTACCCGGAAGGGGAGCAGGTGCGCACGGTGCTGCACGAACTCTCGGGAGAGTTCGGCGCCGGGGAGTTCGTCGCCCTCATCGGCCGCAGCGGTTCGGGTAAATCGACGCTGCTCAACCTGGTCAGCGGCATCGACGTGCCGACGGCGGGGGAGGTGAGCATTGCCGGCACCGATCTCACACGCCTTTCCGAGCGGGAGCGCACCTTGTTTCGCCGCGCCCACATCGGTTTCATCTTCCAGTTCTTCAACCTGATCTCCACCCTGACGGTGCTGGAGAATGTCCTGCTGCCGCTCGAACTGCAGGGGCGCCTCGGTCCGGCGGAACTGGACCAGGGGCGGCAACTGCTGACCGAGGTGGGGCTGGCCGATCGAGCCGACAGCTTCCCCGACCGCCTCTCGGGGGGCGAGCAGCAGCGGGTGGCCATTGCTCGCGCCCTGGTGCACCGCCCCCGACTGCTGTTGGCCGATGAGCCGACCGGCAACCTCGATGCCGATACCGGCGCCCAGGTGCTGGCCCTGCTCGAGCGTCTGGTGCGCGGCGCCGGCGGCACCATGCTGCTGGTGACGCACAGCGCCGAAGTGGCTCGCCTGGCCGATCGCATTCTGACCCTGCGTGGCGGCCGGCTGGTCGAGGCGGCGGAGGTCAAGCCGTGATCCTGCGCCGCTGCGGGTTGCGGCAGTTGAGCCGCCATCCGCTGCAGCTGCTGTTCGCCGTCCTCGGGGTGGCTCTCGGGGTGGCGGTGGTGGTCGCCATCGATCTGGCCAACGCCAGCGCCGAACGGGCCTTTCGCCTCTCGGCCCGGGCTCTGGCCGGCCGGGCTACCCACCAGGTGGTCGGCGGCCCCGGCGGGCTGGAAGAGACGGTCTACCGCCAACTGCGGCTGCAGGCCGAAGTGCGGTCGAGCGCGCCGGTGGTCGAGGGGTACGTCGCCGTCCCGACCGAAGCCGGGCTCACCCTGGAACTTCTCGGCATCGATCCGTTCGCCGAACCCCCCTTTCGCGACTACTCGCCGGCCGCTGCCGACCCGGAGGCCGACCTCGGGCGCTTTCTCACCGAGCCGGGAGGCGTTCTCCTGCTGCCGGCCACCGCCGGGCGCCTCGGCCTGGCCATCGGGGACGAGCTGGCGGTGCAGGTCGGCGGGCTCTCCCGCACCCTGGTGCTGGTCGGCCATCTGGCGCCGCGCCAAAGCATCGGCGCCGAGGCGCTGGCGGCGCTGGCGGTCACTGACATCGCCACCGCCCAGGAGCTGTTGGGCACCGTCGGGCGCCTCTCCCGCATCGATCTCCAACTTCCCGAGGGGCAGGCGGGCGAGGAGCTGCTGGCGCGGGTTCGCCCGATCCTCCCCCCCTCGGCGCTGATCGTTCCGGCCAACACCCGCGGCCAGGCGATGGACCAGATGACCCGGGCCTTTCGCCTCAACCTCAGCGCCTTGAGTCTGCTCGCCCTGGTGGTCGGGATGTTCCTCATCTACAACACCATGACCTTTACCGTCTTGCGCTGGCGGCAGACCCTCGGCACTCTGCGCACCCTCGGGGTGACCCGGCAGGAGATCTTCACTCTGGTCCTCGGCCAGGCGGCGCTGGTGGGGGTGGCCGGGACGCTGCTCGGCCTGCTGCTCGGCTGGGGGCTGGCGACCGGCCTGGTGCAACTGGTCACCCGCACTATCAACGACCTTTACTTCGTGGTGAACGTGCGCCAGGTGGAGTTCTCCCCCCTCGTTCTCGGCCGGGGGGCGCTCCTGGGACTCGTCGCTTCCCTCCTCTCGGCTCTGGTGCCGGCCCGGGAGGCGGCTGCAGCCCCTGCGGGGGTGGTGCTCAGCCGGTCGGCTCTGGAGCACCGGCAGCGGCGCCTGCTGCCTCGAATCTCCCTGGTTGGTGGTCTCCTGCTGGTTCTGGGCGCCGGGTTGCTGCTGCTGCCGGGGCGCAGCGTCCCCCTCGCTTTTGTCGCGCTCTTCGCCCTGATCGCCGGCTACGCCCTGCTCACCCCCGGGATGGCCGTGTTGCTGCTGCGGCTGCTGCAGCCGCCGCTTGGTCGCTGGTTCGGTCTGCTCGGCCGGATGGCGCCGCGCACCCTGAGCGCCTCCCTCAGCCGCACCGGGGTGGCCACCGCTGCCCTGGTGGTGGCGGTGTCGGCCACCATCGGCGTCGGCCTGATGGTCGACAGCTTTCGCGCCACGGTGGAACGCTGGCTCGCCGATTACCTGCGGGCCGATGTCTATCTGACCACCGCCCCCTCCGGCTTCCAGGCCGGACGGGTCGCGCTCGACCCGAAGCTGCCGGAGAGGGTGGCGCAGACCCCCGGCGTTACGGCGGTCACCCGGGCCAGCCATCTCACCCTGCAGACCGCCACCGAGGCGATCGATCTCTTCGTCGTCGACCTGCCGGCCCCGGCCTTTGCCGGCTACCGTTTCGCCGCCGGCGACCGGCAAGCCATCTACCAGTCGGTGCAGGCCGGCGCGGTGATCGTCTCCGAGCCTTTCGCCTGGCACCACCGCCTGCAGCCGGGAGATACCCTGCGTCTTCCCACCGCCCGGGGGGAAGTCGCTTTCGCCATTGCCGGAGTCTTCGACGATTACAGCTCCAGTCGCGGCCGGGTGGTGATGGAATGGACGGTCTACCAGACCCACTGGCCCCCCCTTACAGCCGACTCCCTCGGCATCTATCTGGCCCCGGGAGTCGATCCGGAGGCGGCAGCGGC
Source organism: Desulfuromonadales bacterium (assembly GCA_014860175.1). Classification (GTDB taxonomy): domain Bacteria; phylum Desulfobacterota; class Desulfuromonadia; order Desulfuromonadales; family JACZKF01; genus JACZKF01. Next base: position 8,887 of record JACZKF010000277.1, read on the forward strand.
CGAACTGCGGCGGCAAAGCGCCGGCGTGCAGGAGGTGGTGGTACGCTCCAATCGCGCTCTGCGCCAGCTCTCTCTGGCCACCTTCGACCGCACCTTCGCGGTGACGGCCGTGCTGCGGCTGCTGGCGGTGCTGATTGCCTTCGTCGGCATCCTCAACGCCCTCACCGCCCTGCAGGTGGAGCGGGCCCGGGAGCTGGCGGTGCTGCGCGCCTGCGGGTTGACGCCGGGGCGGCTGTGGCTGCTGGCCAGCGGCGAAACCGGCCTGATCGGTCTGCTCGCCGGGCTCCTCTCCCTGCCGTTGGGGATTCTTCAGGCGCTGGTGCTGATCTGGGTGATCAACCGCCGCTCCTTCGGCTGGACCATGCCGCTGCAGCTGTCGCCGGAGATCCTCCTGCAGGCGGTCGGGTTGGCCCTGGTTGCGGCCCTGGCCGCCGGCCTCGTCCCGGCCTGGCGGATGGCCCGCACTTCGCCGGCCCTCGCCCTCAGGGAGGAGTAGCCATGGGTCGATCTTGTCTCCGGCTGTTGGTCGTTCTTCTGGGGCTACTCGCCGCCTGCCAGCCAGCCGAACAACCGGCGGAGGAGGGAAGGGGAGTGGCGGTGAGCCGAGCTCTGGGGGGGGA
>JACZKF010000278.1 GCA_014860175.1 Desulfuromonadales bacterium
GCGTATCGATTACAAAGAAGTAAAAACCTTGCGCTACCTGATCTCCGAGCGCGGCAAGATCGTTCCCCGCCGGATCTCCGGCAACTGTGCCGAGCATCAACGCAAGGTGACCGAGGCGATCAAGCGGGCCCGTAACATCGCCCTGCTGCCGTTCACCGCCGGCCACGCCATCGACTGAACGATTGCTGCCGCCGATGACCGGGGAACGGACAACTTATCTGCTGGCCGGGTCCCTGGTGACCCTGGCTCTGCAGTTGGCCGCCGGTCTGCTCGGTCCCTTGGGGCTGATGTTCAATCTGGTGGTGGCGGTTCCGGCTGCCTATGCGGGGATGCGCCAGGGGGCGGCCGTCGCGGCCGGCATCGTCGCGCTGACCTCGGCGGTTCTCGTCCTGGTCGGTGGCCCCGGCGGAGCCTTCGCCTATCTGTTGCAGTTCGGCCTCGCTTCCTGGCTGCTCCCGTTTTTGCTGCGCCGCGGGTGGAGCTGGGGCAAGGCGCTGGTCACTTCGCTGCTGGCGGTCTGCGGTGCCAGTGGCGCCACCCTGGTCGGTTACTCCCTGCTGCAGGGGACCGCGGTTGGTCTGCTGGTAGCCGGTTATGTGCAGGGGGAGATCGACCGGGCTCTGGGGATCTACACCGAGGCGGGTATCAGCGGCGAGCAGTTGGCCGAACTCGAAGTTCTCACCCGGCAGATGGCCGATTTTCTGTTGCAGGCCTGGCCCGCGCTGGCCGTAGTGGCCATCGGCGCCTTGCTGCTGCTGCTTTTGCTGCTGCTCTGGGCTTTTTCCAGCGGCCGGTACGAAATCCCGGGGCCTGCGCTTCGGCAGTGGAAAGTGCCCGAGAACTTCATCTGGCCGCTGATTGCCGGCGGCGCCGGTATCGTTCTCGGTGGCGACTGGGTACAGCGGATAGCGCTCAACCTGTTGGTGCTGGTGCTGCCCATCTATTTTCTGCAAGGACTGGCCATCGTCCAGCACTACTTCTGGAAGCGCAACACCTCCCCTTTCCTGCGCCGCCTGGGGTATGTGCTGATTGCCGTTCTCAACCCCTTGCCCCTGATTGTCACCGGGCTGGGGGTATTCGACATGTGGATCGATTTTCGCAAACCGCGGATCAAGAAATCGTAAAAGTTCTGTCTGGAGGAGCTCATGAATACCATCATTCTGACCGAAAATGTCGAAGGACTCGGCAAAATCGGTGACATGGTCAAGGTGAAGCCCGGCTACGCCCGGAACTACCTGGTACCCCGGCGCCTCGCGGTCGAGGCCAACATCCGCAACATCAAGGAACTGGATCACCAGAAGCGGCAGATGGAGCACAAGCGCCAGCGGGTGCTGCAGGAAGCCGAGACCTTGAAGGGACGGATCGAGGCAGTCACCTGTGTCTTTACCCACCGGGCCAGCGAAGAAGGAAAGCTTTTCGGGTCGGTCACTGCTATCGAGATCGCCGAAAAGCTGGCCGCCTCGGGGATCGAAATCGACCGCAAGAAGATGCAGCTGGAAGAACCGATCAAATCTCTCGGCGATCATGAGGTTCCGATCCGCCTGCAGTCTGGTGTCATCGCCATGGCCAAAGTTCGGGTGGTTGCCGCAGAATAGACTGACGAGATTCAGGCGGCAGGACTCACGGGTCCTGTCGCCTGTCCCTTATCCCTGGCACCCGTTTCTGGAAGTCTCTGCATGACCGAAATCCCGTCCCACCGTCTTCCGCCGCAGAATCTGGAAGGGGAGATGTCCGTTCTTGGCGGGGTGTTGCTGGAAAACGAGGCGCTCAACAAGACCCTCGAAATCCTGCGTCCCGAAGATTTCTACCGCGACAGCCACCGCAAGATCTTTGACGCCCTGATCGGGCTTTCCGACCGCGGCGAGCCGGCCGACCTCGTAACTCTCACCGCCATGTTGCGACAGCGCGGCCATCTGGAAGCGGTCGGCGGCTCCGAGTACTTGACGGCGCTGGCCGATTATGTTCCGACCGCCGCCAACATCGTCTACTACTGTCGACTGGTGAAGGAAAAGGCCCTCGCCCGGCGTCTTATCCAGGTGTCCACCGAAATTGCCACCCGCAGCTACCAGGGGGGGAATGTCGAGGAGAACCTCGACTGGGCCGAGAAGTCGATTTTTGAAATCGCCGGCATGAAGTCCCGCCCTTCCTACTTCTCCACCCGGGAAATCCTCAAAGACACCTTCAAGCAGATCGAAAAGCTCTACGACCGAAAAGAGCTGGTCACCGGTGTGCCGACCGGCTTCAAGGATCTGGACACCATGACCGCCGGCATGCAGGCGGGGGAACTGATCATCGTCGCCGGCCGCCCCTCCATGGGAAAGACCGCTTTTTGTCTGAACATCGTCGAGGCCGCCGCCATTCACGCCGAAACTCCGACCGCCACCCTCGTCTTCTCTCTGGAGATGGGGAAGGAACAGCTGGTTCAACGTATGCTCTGCTCCCTGTCACGGGTTGATGCTTCCCGCCTGCGTACCGGTCATCTCGGCGATTCGGATTGGCCCAAGCTGACCGCTGGCGCCGGGCTGCTCTCGGAAGCGCCGATCTACATCGACGATACCCCGTCGATCTCCATCCTGGAGCTGCGCGCCAAGGCTCGCCGGCTGAAGGCGGAAAAGAATCTGGGACTGGTCGTCGTCGACTATCTGCAATTGATGCAGGGGCACAATTCCGAGAGCCGGCAGCAGGAAATTTCTGAAATTTCCCGCTCCCTCAAGGCGCTGGCCAAGGAGATCAGCGTCCCGGTCGTGGCGTTGTCGCAGCTTAACCGCTCCTTGGAAAACCGAACCGATAAGAGGCCGATCATGGCCGACCTGCGCGAGTCGGGTGCCATCGAGCAGGACGCCGACGTGATCATGTTCGTCTACCGGGAGGCGGTCTACTGCGAGGCCTGCAAAAGCCGGGAGAAGACCTGCGACAAGGGGCATGAGAAAGATGCCGAGGTGGTGATCGGCAAGCAGCGTAACGGGCCGATCGGGACCGTTCACCTGACCTTCCGCGGCGAGTACACCCGGTTCGAAAATCAGGCCAGGCGCGAAGATCACTAACCAGGCGAAGCTTCTCGTCTCTTATCCCTTACCAACAAACCCCGCGGGCCTTCGCCCGCGGGGTTTGTTTTTCATGAAGATAAATGCCCGTCATCGCATCCTTTTTGCATTTGACACGGTGCTGTTCCACGATATAAACGGTTACGTAAGCTTATAATTAACGCCAACTCAAATTTTATGTTAGCCAGTGCAAAGGGCGAATACGATGGCGAGCGACGTCTTCACGGCAGACTTGTATTCCCTAGCGGTGCGCCACCTGGTGGCGCCGCTATGGGCCTGGCATGAGCGCAGTCCTTATCTCAAACAGATGAAGGCCATCCAGGCCGCGCAGCGCCGCCCTCTGGAGCTGGTGCGCGAACAGCAGCTCCGTCGGGTACAAAAGCTGTTGCGGCACGCCTTCACCCACGTCCCCTTCTATACCGAACGGTTCCGCCTCGGTGGCGTGCGGCCTGAAGATATCCGGAGCCTGGACGACCTGCAGAAGATCCCCCTGCTCACCAAGGAGGATATCCGCAC
>JACZKF010000279.1 GCA_014860175.1 Desulfuromonadales bacterium
CCAGGGTATTGATGGTGAAGTCGCGCCGATAGAGATCGAGCTTGATCGAGGCGTGCTCCACCGTCGGCAGCGCTCCGGGCTCGACGTAATACTCCATGCGGGTGGAGGCGATATCGACCTTGAAGCCATCTTCGAAAATGATGACGGCGGTGCCGAACTTGTGATGGGTCCGGACGCGGCAGCGGTGCCGGCGGGCATATTCGGCGGCAAAGGCGATCCCTTCCCCCTCCACCACCAGATCGATATCGAGATTGTCCTGGCGCAGCAGCAGGTCGCGAACGAAGCCACCGACGGCGTAGATATGAAGCCCGAGGGAATCAGCCACCTCCCCCATCTGCCGCAAGATGGTCATCACCCGCGGCGGCAGCTGGTCGCGCAGCAGCTTGGCCACCTGGCGCTTCTTCAGGGTGAGGCTCTCGCCGGCTTCATCGGCAGCGGTCGGCAGCTGCTGGCGCCGAGCGCCGGCGACCAGGTGGCGCAGCAGGTCGGTGCGGGTGACGCAGCCGATCATCTTTTGCTGCTGCATCACCGGGACGAAACGCTGGTTGCGATCGACGACCAGTTCCTGCAGCGTCTCCACCGGGGTCTCCGGGGCGACGGTGGTGAACTCGCCGCTCATGAACTCCTCGGCCGCCACCTCCGACAGGCCGTGGTGGGCCGCCTTTTCGACCACCTGCCGGGTCAGGATCCCTACCACCTGCTCCCCCTCCACCACCGGCAGGGCGTTGATGTTGTAGCGGGTGAGAATCTCGCGCACCTGAGCGATGGGGAGATGGCGATCGACGGTCTTCACCGGCGACGACATCAGGTGCCGCACCTCCCAGCGGGGATTGACATGCTTTCGCAACAGCGGCGGAAGGCGTTCCAGAATCTGGGTGAGGGTGAGGTCGCGCACCGCGGCGGCGGCGGCGAAACTGTGCCCGCCGCCGCCGAACTCGGCGAAAATCTCCCCCACATGAACCTCTGGCCGGCGCGAGCGGCCGACCAGAAAGACCCTCTCCCCCATGCGCACGGCGACAATCAGGGCATCGAGCCCCTCCATGTCGCGCAGCTTGTGGACGACCACGGCGAGGTCACCCACATACCGGTCGATGCTGGCATGGGCGATGGAGATTTCGATCCCCCCCAGAGTGAGAGCGGTGCGTGAGCCGATCAACTGGTGCAGCAGCTCCACCTGGTCGGCGGAGAGCTCCTGGGTCAGGGAGTCGGCGACGGTGTTGAGGTTGGCGCCATGGGAGAGGAGAAAGGCGGCGGCCTGATAGTCTCGGACCGTGGTGGAGGTAAAGGTGAGGCTGCCGGTATCCTCGTACAGCCCGAGCATCATCACCGTCGCCTCCTCGGCGGTCGGCTCGATCCCCCGCCCCTGGAAGATTTCGGTCAGCACGGTCACGGTGGCCCCCACCGGCTCGACGTACTCGACGGCTGGGGTCAGATCGCTGCGGCCGGAGGGGTGGTGATCATAGACATGCACCTCCACCCCCCGACGCACCAGGGAGGCGAAGGGGCCGATGCGTT
>JACZKF010000280.1 GCA_014860175.1 Desulfuromonadales bacterium
GGGCTGGGCTTGGCCCTGACCAGGCAGCTTGTCGGGAAAATGGGGGGGGAAATCTGGGCCGAGAGCAGCATCGGGTTCGGTAGTACCTTTCATTTCACCCTTCCGGTTGCCAATGGTGGGAAAGTAGCCGATCTGCAGTAAGCTTGACCAAAACCCAGATCAGTCACCAAGACTCTCCAAAGACAGCTGGAACATGGAGCCAAAACCCTCTGCCCTTGCCATCGACCTGATGCTGCAGTTCGCCGACCTGACCGGGCTTAGGGGGGCCGGCAAGCCGCCGCGTCGCTATCTGTGGACCGACGCCTTTGCTGTCTGCAACTTCCTGGAGCTGTTTCGCCTGACGCAGGAGAAACGCTACCGCGACCTGGCTCTGCGTCTGGTCGAGCAGGTTCACCAGACTCTGGGGCGGCACCGGGAGGACGATCCGCGAAGCGGCTGGATCAGCGGCCTCGATGAGGAGGAGGGTAAGCAGCACCCGACCCTCGGCGGCTTGCGAATCGGGAAAAAACTGCCTGAGCTCCAGCCCGACGAACCGGTAGACGAGCGGCTGGAATGGGACCGGGACGGGCAGTACTACCACTATCTGACCAAATGGATGCATGCCCTCAACCGCGTCAGCCGGGTCACCGGCGATCCTGCCTGCCATCGATGGGGGGCCGAGCTGGCGAAAACGGCCCACTCCCGCTTTCTTTATGGCCCCCCCGGCCAGCAGCGGATGTACTGGAAGATGAGCATCGATCTCAGCCGCCCCCTGGTGCCGGCCATGGGGCAGCACGATCCGCTGGATGGGCTGGTGACCTGCAGCGAGTTGCAGGCAGCCGACGGGGAGCGGACAGCTTCGCCGGCCCTTGACCTCGGGACCACAATCACCGATCTGGCCCTCCTCTGCCGGGGACAAAACCTGGTCACCGACGACCCCCTCGGCATCGGCGGCCTGCTGTTCGACGCCAGCCGCATGAGCCAGTTGCGGGCCGGCGGACACCTCGCCGAGGTCGATCTGTTGGCGCCAGTTCTGGAGGCGGCCGAGCGGGGGCTGGAAGCGTTTTCCGTCCGCAGCCCGTTGCGGCTGCAGCCAATCTATCGCCTCCCCTTCCGGGAACTGGGGCTCGCCATCGGGCTGCGCGCCTTCGGCAAAATGCGCCCAGTGATCGAAAGCAATCCGGATCGTTTCGACCCCTCGCTGCGCAAGCGGACAGAATCTCTCCGGCGCTATGAAAAATTCCGCGAACCGATCGAAAACTTCTGGAGCGAGGGGGAAAACCAGAAGAGCGAGCGTTGGCTGGAGCACCGGGAGATCAACATGGTCATGCTGGCCACCAGCCTGGAGTCCGAAGGATTTCTGGCGATCTAAACCCAGCCCTTCTACATCCCTCCTTGGTTCCCGAAAACCCCTTGACGACCTTGCAAGACCCCAAGGGGCCTGGGCCACGGGCTGGCGAACGGGGGAGGAGGCATTTTGGTGTAAACTTGAAATAAATCTTCTTGGGAGGTCTGCAAAATGAACTATATCGACGGATTCGTGATTCCCCTTCCGGTGGACAAGATCGAGGAGTATCGCCGTCAGGCCGAAGCGGCCGGCAAAATCTGGATGGAACATGGCGCGCTGAATTATCGCGAATGCATCGCCGACGACATGAGGGCAGAGGGTCTGACCTCGTTTCCCGAATTGGCCAGGACCGACGAAGGGGAAACGGTGATCTTCTCCTATATCGTCTTCCGCTCCCGTGAGCACCGGGACGAAGTCAACGCCAAAGTCATGGCCGACCCCCGCATCCAGGATATGTGCAATCCGGAAGCCCCCCCCTTCGATGTCAAGCGGATGGCGTATGCAGGGTTCAGAGTTCTGGTCGACTTCTGAGTC
>JACZKF010000281.1 GCA_014860175.1 Desulfuromonadales bacterium
CCCCAGGAGCGGGGGGATGACGAAGCCGCCGAAGGCGCCGAGGCCGCCGACCCAGCCGGCCGCCCCCCCCACCGCCTGCGGGACCTCCTGGGGGAGAATTTTGAACACCGCGGCATTTCCCGCACCCATCCCGATCGCCAGCAGGACGATACCGGTGACCGACAGCGGGAAACTCTCCGAGAGAGTCATCACCACCGCCCCGGCCAGCATGATCAGCAACGAAGCGAGCACTGTATTCTCCCCCCCCAGCCTGTCGGCCACCATCCCGCCGAAAACCCGGACTACCGAAGCCAGGACCGAATAGAGGGCGGTCAGCATGCCGGCGGTGACCGCTCCGATGGCGAAGAGGGCCTGCCAGTAGGTGGGGAGCCAGGCGGTCAGGGCGATGAAGCCGCCGAAGGTGGTGAAGTAAAGGGCGACCAGAATCCAGGTCTGCCAGGCCCGGGCCGAGAGGAACAGGCTCTGCCGCAGGCTGCCGGCGGGGAGCAGTTGCTGGCCGTGCTCCCGGGCCGCCTGGCGGGCCGCCGCCGGCTCGAGCCCCTGCGCCAGCAGCTGGAAATAGGGGGCGTTGCGGCCGAAGACAAAATAGCCGATGGTGCCGCAGACGAGAAAAAAGAGCCAGACCAGATACGCCCCTCGCAGGCCGAAAGAAGCGAGGATCACCGGCAACAGGAAGGAGAAGATCCCCGGCGCCAGGTTCCCCACCCCGGCGTAGATCCCCAGCGCCTTTCCCTGCCCTGCCATGGTGAACCAGTAGGAGATCTGGCCGATGCCGACGGAGAAAGTGGCAATGCCGCAGCCGCACAGGGCGCCCAGAAAGAGAATCAGCGGATAAAGGCCGGGGCTCAGTTCATCGAGACTGATCACCAGGGTCAGCCCCAGCATGCCGGCCAGGGAGAGGCACATCAGGATGAGAAAGGGTTTGCGTCCCCCGGTGGTGTCGACCCAGGCGGCGAAGGGGATGCGCAGCAGCGAACCGGAGAGGGCCGGGACGGCCACCAGCAGCCCCACCTGCTCGGGGGTGAGCCCCATCAGCTCCTGAAATCGGGCCGCCGTCGGGCCAAAGAGCGCCACCGCGGCGAAGCCGAAGAAAAATCCGAGGGTGGCGCCGGTGAGCCCGGTCCACGGAGTGCCTCTGATCGGCTGCATGATCCGCCTCTTCGGCCTGGTTCCCCCGGCTCAGCTCCGCCGCTGCCAGATCGTCACCTGCGGGGGTCGCCACAGATAGGTAATCGGAATGCTGACCAGATGCACCAGCCGGGAGAAGGGGAAGAGGGCCACCAGCACGAAGGCGTTGACCGCGTGCACCTGGACCACCAGCGGGAGGACGGTCATCAGCTGCACCTCCGGATTGAGCCGCAGCAGCGACCAGAGCCAGGGGGCGGCGGTGTGCAGGTACCAGACCGACCCCCAGCGCAGGGTGAAGGCGATGAGAATGCCGGTGGCCGTCTGCAGCAGCAGGCAGAAGAGGACGATCCAGTCGAGGGGGGTGGAGACCGCCGCGAGCTGGCTGTGCATCGCCCGCCGCAGCATCAGCAGCCCCAGGCCGGCCAGGGCGCAGAGGGCCAGGGCCAGGCCGGTCGCCTCCAGCAGATAGAGGCGCAGCGGGCGGCCGAGAAGAACTCCCCACCCCGTCGGGAACAGAAACGCCAGCAGATGGGCGAGGAGGATGATCACGATCGGGTAGTGCCAGGAGACCGAGCCCCAGTAGAGCACTCGGCTCTCCAGCAGCTGCGACGACTGGGACGACCAGGAGAAGCGGTCGAAGAAGTAGCGGTACAGCCCCACCCCCACCGCCAGCGCCAGCGCCAGGTAGGGGAAGATGGCGTAGAGGAAGGTGGACATCATGCCGTCGCCTCCTTTCGCACCGGCCGCTGCGCCGGAAAAGCCGCTGAAAGATAGTCCCGCATTCCCCGGAAGAGGGGGAGATAGGGGTGCCCCCTCTCTCCTTCCAGGCCGGCGATCATCTTCTCCAGCGCCGGCAGCAGGCCGTCGGCTACCAGCACCTCTGCCTCCGGTGTACCGGGGTTGCGGGCCAGGAAGTCGAGGATCTCCGCCAGGTGGTCGGGAAGCTCCGGACCGGGCGGGTGGCCGTGCTCCCGGTAGATCTCCCGCAGGCGAACGAGGAAGAGAGTCCGTTCCCGGCTTTCGCCGAAGAGCTGATGGCCGACGTAGGGGGGAGACAGGGGGTGGAGATCGAAAGCGGCGGTGTAGATCTCCTCCCGGCGCAGGGGAGGAGTCTGCCGGACGAAGGCGTCGAAGGCGGCCAACCCGGCGGCGGCGGTGGGATGCTCCCGCTCCAGTATCGCCATCCCCTGCTCGGCCGCCTCCGCTATCTCCTCCCCAGGGTAGCGGGCGAGGGAGGCGAAGATGTCGAAAATCCGATGCCGATCGTCCAGCGCCATCTCACCACCTCCTTTTCGCCCGGCGGCGGCTGCCGAAACCCATCTCCCGCCGTCTTTGGTCGGCCCCCTCCAGCGCTTCCGCCGCCTGCTCCCGCAGCAGCGACGGGATGACCACCCTCTGCTTCATGCCGGCCAGGGCGGTGAGCCGGTAGACCGCCTGCGCCGCCTCGGGGGTGATGCCGGCCGCGGCGCAGGCCGCCGCCGCCCCCTCCTGGCGGTCCCCCAC
>JACZKF010000282.1 GCA_014860175.1 Desulfuromonadales bacterium
CGTGTTGACGAGGGGATGCGCACCACCGCCGGCAATATCTGGGCGGCCGGTGACTGCACCGGGCCACCGCTGATCGCCCCCGCCGGGGTGAAAGAAGCGGAAGTGGCGGTAGAGAACCTCCTCGATCCGCATGCGCACCGGGTCATCGACCACCGGCACACCCCGATGGCGGTTTTTACCGACCCGGAGTTTGCCACCGTCGGTTTGCCCCCTGAGCGGGCTCGGGCGGCTGGACTCGATTTCGTGGAGACCTTCCTCGATCTGGCCAAAGTGGCCAAGGCGCACGTCATGGGGAGGGCGCAGGGGGGGATTTTGCTGACTTCGGAGAGAGGGACCGGGCGGCTGTTGGGGGTGGAACTGCTGGCCCCGCGCGCGGCCGATGTCATCCACGAGGCGGCGCTGGCGGTACGCCTGGGGCTGTCGGTCGCCGATCTGGCGGCCACCGTGCATGTCTACCCGACGATCAGCGACGGCCTGCGCCTGGCCGCCCTGGCCAACGTGCAGCAGCAGAAGGCGGCGCCGGTGGACGTCTCCCCCTGGCACCCTGCGGAATGAAAAAGCCAGGGCGCAGTCATCGTCTCTTGCAGGAACCGCGCGACCGTCGCCCCTCCCCGACTATCGCCGGCCGGCCAAAGCCAGCCTTTGCGCATCCCTGCAAGGGCGATGATGCGCCCTCATGTATACGGGATGATAAACGCCGGGGCATGATTAAGCTATCGGGGGATCCCTGATTTTGCACTGGGAAAAGCCTGAAAAAAAGCCAGCTCAGAACGACAGGGTGGTCAATCCTTCCCGTACGGCATATTTGACCAGATCGGCCAGGCTGTGCAGGTTCAATTTCTTCATCACCTGCCCGCGGTGGGTCTCCACCGTTTTGACACTCACATTCAGCTCGTCGGCAATCTGCCGGGTCGATTTTCCTTCGGCAATCAGCTGCAGCACTTCCCGCTCGCGCACGGTGAGGGTGCCGGAGACGGCAGGCGCCTGTTCTCGCTGCAGATAGTCGTCGAGGACGACGCTGGTGATCTTCGGGCTCAGATACATGTTTTGGTGCATCACCGCCTGGATCGCCATCAGCAGCTCATCGAAAGCGCAGTCCTTGAGCACATACCCTCGGGCGCCGGCCTGGAGGATCTGCTGGATGATGGTGCGATCGGAGTGCATGGAGAGGGCGATGACTTTGATCTTCGGATTGTCGGCCAAAATCCGGCGAGTTGCATCGATGCCGTTGAGCCCGGGCATGGAAATGTCCATGACCACCACATCCGGCACCAGTTCCCGAGCCAGTCTGACCGCCGCCCGCCCGTTATTGGCGACCGCCAGCATCTGCATGTGCTGCTGTTGATCGAAAAGATGGCGGATGCATTCGTGGAAGATTTCGTGGTCATCGACGAAAATGATGCGGATCTTGCCTTCCTGCTCGTTTCCCGAACCGGCCATCTCTCCCCTCCGCTGATAAGGTCAGAAGCGAATATGCCACAGGAAATCTACAGGGTAAAGAACCAAGCACGGGAGAAGCGGCACAGCATAAGCCATGGCACGGTGACTGAGGGGGGCGCCCCTCCTGACGCCCCTCAGTCGCCCATCGCTGGTTGCGCACCTGCTTCCCCTCCCAGGAGCGGGTCCGCAACAGCAATGGAGTTCCGTGCCATGGCTTATGAGGTGCCGCAGGAAGGGGGGTAGGTTGGCGACCAGGGCATGCAGCGAGAACGGGGCAATTTTATCTGAAAAAATTTTAACAAACAAGCGAAAATTTCCGCCACGGCCACCCTCCCTTGTCTTTCCCCGCCAGCTTGGTTAAGATGCCGCATTCGTCGGGAGGTCTGTCATGGGTTATCGCAATCTGGCCGAATGCGTGCGGGATCTGGAAGGCTCCGGTCAACTGGTTCGAATCGATCTGGAGGTCGATCCCGATCTGGAGGTGGCCGCCATCCAACGCCGGCTCTACCGGGCCGGCGGGCCGGCGGTGCTGTTTACCCGCGCCCGGGGGTGCGCCTTCCCCCTGCTGGCCAATCTGTTCGGCACCCTGGAGCGCACCCGGTATCTGTTTCGCGACAGCCTTGAGGCGGTACACCGGCTTATGGAGCTGAAAAAGCAGCCGGAGAGCGCCTGGCGTCACCCCTGGCAGTCGCTGAAAGCCGGCAGCCATCTGCTCCACCTTCTTCCCCGGAAAGTCGGCAACGGTCCGATTCTGGCCCAGACGACGACCATCGACCGGCTGCCGCAGATCCGCCACTGGCCGCGGGACGGCGGCGCCTTCATCACCTTGCCGCAAGTCTACTCGGAAAGCCCCTCGTCCCCCGGTTGGCGCAGTTCCAATCTCGGCATGTACCGCATCCAGCTGTCGGGAAATCAGTATGCGCCGAATCGGGAAGTCGGGCTGCACTACCAGATCCACCGTGGCATCGGCGTTCACCATGCCGAAGCGGTGGCCCGGGGCGAGCCGCTGCGGGTGAACATCTTTGTCGGCGGCCCTCCCGCCCTGACGGTGGCGGCGGTAATGCCGCTTCCCGAGGGTTTGCCGGAAGTGGCCTTCGCCGGCGTGTTGGGGGGGCGCCGGCTGGCTCTGGTCTGTCGTCCGGGAGAGCTGCCGATACCGGCGGAGGCCGACTTCTGTATCAGCGGCACGGTAGATCCTCACCATACCCTCCCCGAAGGGCCCTTTGGCGACCATCTCGGCTATTACAGTCTGACTCACGACTTCCCGGTGTTGCGGGTGGAAAGGGTCGTGCACCGGCCTGGGGCGATCTGGCCCTTCACCGTGGTGGGCCGACCGCCGCAGGAAGATACCAGCTTTGGCGCCTTCATTCATGAGCTGACCAGGCCGCTGATCCCTACCCTCGTTCCCGGCGTGCATGCTGTGCATGCCGTCGATGCCGCCGGTGTGCATCCGCTGCTGCTGGCCATCGGCAGCGAACGCTACGCCCCCTATGCCATCGGCCGGCGCCCGCAGGAGCTGCTGACCCAGGCCAACGCCCTCCTCGGGCAGGGGCAGCTGTCGCTGGCCAAGTACCTGCTGATCGCCGCCCGGGAAGATGCGCCAGAGCTCGACCTGCACGACATCCAGCGGTTTTTCATCCATCTGTTGGAGCGGGTCGACTGGCGCCGCGATCTGCACTTCCAGACCTGCACCACCGTCGATACTCTCGACTACAGCGGCGGGGGGTTGAATGAAGGGTCGAAGGTGGTGATCGCCGCCGCCGGCGACCGCCGGCGACAACTGCCGCTCGCGGTGCCGGGGGAGTTGCGGCTGCCGGCAAGGTTCGACCTGCCGCGCCTGGCTCTGCCGGGAGTCCTGGTCATTCAGGGGCCGGCCGCTGTCGCCGGCCATGGGGGCGATCCGGCCATCGAGCAGCTGTGCTCCGCCCTGGCCGGCCAGCCGTCCCTGGCACCCTTCCCCCTGGTGGTGGTCGTCGACGACAGTGATTTCGCCGCCCGTACCCTCGACAACTTTCTGTGGGTGACCTTCACCCGCTCCGATCCGGGAAACGACCTTTACGGGGTGGGGGCGACATCGGTCGGTAAGCACTGGGGTTGCAGCGGCTCCCTGGTGATCGATGCCCGCGGCAAGCCGCACCACGCCCCTCCTCTGGAAGAAGATCCCGCCGTCGAACGACGGGTCGATTGCCTCGGGGCTCCGGGCGGAGCGCTTCACCGGATCATCTGAAAGGAAAAGGATGGCGCGTCTGTGGCAAGATCGGGAGCTGGGGCTGGTGTGGTTGCGTCTGGGGGTCGGCGGCGCCTTTATCCACTTCGGAGCCCTCGCCCTCCTGGCCGGTCCCGCTCGCTGGGCGCGGATGGGAGGGGTGGTCCGCCACCTGGGAATCAGCTTTTTTCCGGAAGGATGGGGATTTCTCCTCGCCTTTCTCGCCTTGGCCGGTGGTGTCGGCCTGCTGCTCGGCTTCTGGTTTCGCCCCTTCTGCCTGATTCTGGCGATCGGGTTGACGCTCGCCGCCTATCTGAACTGGCGCCATGGCGGCGGCGGCGTTGAGGCGGTCGTCCGGGTGTTGGTGGTGACCGGCCTGTTGTTCACCGGCCCGGGCCGTTATGGCATGGGGCGATGAGCGGTCGCGGCGGCCTCCTTGCCGGCCGGTCGGCAGTCCGCCCGCCAGCAGCAGCCGACTTGATCGCAATCGACGCGTCGGTCGGTGGCAAAGCAGGCCTGGTTTCCTTCCCTCGCCTGAACGGCCCGAATCAACTCGGCTTTGCGCATCTTGCCGCTGGCGGCCACACCAACGACTCGGGCCCGCTGGCGAATTTCCTCGATTCTCATAGAGAAGCTCCCTGCCAAACAAGAGATAGCCGGTGGGGCTGGCGGCGAAATTCAACCACACAATTAAAATTTGTCAATTCCATGTCTGATGGGCAGCGGCAAACTGTTCGATGCTGGTTGTCCTGGCGGTTTCGGTCAGGTAAGATAAGCGCCGGTATCGTTGCCGGTAACTTTGTGTAGATCGTGCCAAAGAAGGGCCTTTTGCCATGTCCGCTCCCTCTTGCCGGCTCTTCGAGTCGATCGGCAACACGCCGCTGGTTGAACTCACCCGCCTCAACCCCCACCCCGGGGTCCGCATTCTGGCCAAGCTGGAGGGGAACAATCCGGGTGGTTCGGTTAAAGACCGTCCGGCCTGGTATATGATCCGCAAAGCCGAAGAAAGCGGAGAGCTGTCGTCACAAAGAACCATCCTTGAGCCGACCTCCGGCAACACCGGCATCGCACTGGCGATGATCGGCGCCGCCCGGGGCTATCGGGTCAAACTGGTGATGCCGGCCTGCGTCAGCCTGGAGCGGCGCAGCGTGCTGGAGGCGTACGGGGCCGAGGTGGTGCTCTCCCCGGCCGGGGAAGCCACTGACGGGGCTATCCGCCTGGCCCACCGGCTGCTCGCCGAGGCCCCCGAGCGCTACTTCATGCCCAACCAGTACGACAATGAGAACAACCCTCTGGCCCATTACGAGACGACCGGCCCGGAGATCCTGGCCCAGACCGGCGGTGAACTCGACTATTTCGTCGCTGGCATGGGAACTTCCGGGACCCTGATGGGGGTCAGCCGGTTTTTCCGCGACCACCGCCCCGAAGTGCGCGTGATCGGTATCGAGCCGCGCCTCGGGCATCGGGTCCAGGGGCTGAAGAACATGCAGGAGGCGATCGTCCCCCGGATCTATGGTCCTGACCAGCTCGCCGGCAAGCTGGTCGTCAATGACGAAGAGGCCTTCGAAACGGCCCGGCTGCTCGCCCTGCAGGAGGGGATCTTTGTCGGCATGTCCAGCGGAGCGGCGGTGGCGGGGGCGCTTCGGCTGGCGGCCGAGATCGGCGCCGGGACCATCGTCACGTTACTGCCGGACCGTGGTGACCGCTACCTGAGTACCAACCTGTTTCGCTCGGTCTGCGCCTCCTGCCCCCCTTGAGGTCCGGACGAGCCGCGAGGCGCCATGACCCTGCCTGACCTGGTCCAAAGAACGGCCGAGAAGATCCTCCTCGACTACTGCCAAAAGCGGACCCAGTCGTGCGCCTTTATCGGTGTCCAGTTCGCCACCGAAGGCGACTGCATCACTTTGTTGGGGCAGACCGGCTGTCATCATCCGGCGGGAGCCGGGGAGCTGCGGCCGGTGGCCCGTTTCTGCTACAACTCTTCCCTGGGACAGTGGACCCTGCACTACCCCGGTCCCGACAGCAGCTGGCCTTTCTATCTCAACGTCACCCCTTCCCTCGATCTGAACAAACTCCTGCACTGTGTCGACCAGGATCCGCTCGGGGTTTTCTGGTCCTGACCCCTTGCCGCCCCCGGGCTGAAAAAGCCTTGTCGGCTCTTCCGGTCAGCGGATCAGCCGTCGGCGCATGCGGCCGATCGCCAGCGGGGTGACGATGGCGCAGAACAGCAGCAGGTAGCCGACCGCCCAGAGCAGGGAGAGGTCGAGGCGCCCGTAGGCCAGATCCCGGGTCAGCCGTACCAGGTGGGTCAGCGGCAGGAAGAGGGCCAGGGAGCGGAACCAGACCGGAAGGGTATCGACCGGGAAGAAGGTGCCGCTGAACAGGAACATCGGGGTGACGAAAAGAAATACCGGCAGGTTGAAAGTTTCGATGTTAGGCACCACCGAGGTGAACAACATGGCGATGGCGCCGAAGGCCAGCCCGCCAAGGAGGGCCACCGGGAGCAGCAGCAGGCCGTGGGGGTAGGCGATGAGGCCGAAAGCCGAAATGACCACCAGCATGATCGCCGTGCCGATCACCGATTTGGTCGCCCCCCAGACGATTTCGCCGAGGATGATCTCCGTCAGCGACAGGGGGGTGGCGAGGATGGCGTCGAAAGTCTTCTGGTAATACATGCGCACGAAGGAGGCGTAGGTATTTTCGAAAAAGGCGTTGTTCATGATGTTGATGGCGACCAGCGCCGGGGCGATGAACGCGACATAGGAGAGCGCCTCTCCCCGGTAGGAGACTTCGCCGACCAGGGCGCTCAGACCGACGCCGAAGGCGAGCAGGTAAAACAGCGGCTCGAGCAGGGGAGGGACAAAGCTGATCTTCCAGGTCTGCCGGTAGACGGTCCAGTTGCGCTGCCAGATCCGAGAGGTTCGGCGGATGACCGCTATTGGGGGGCTCTTCATTCTCGCAGCTCCCGGCCGGTGAGGCGCAAGAAGACATCCTCCAGGGTGGCCATCCGCAGGGTGCACCCCTGGCGACAGTAGTCCGTCGTCAAGCGATGGTAGAGCCCTTCGCCGTCGCCGCCGTAGACGATCAGGCGGTGGCCGAGATCCTCATGCGGCAGCTGCTGGTCGCGCACGAAACGGCGCAGCTCCTCCTCCGGGGTGGCGATTTCGATCACCTCCCGTCCCACATGCTGGCGGATCAGGTCGAGCGGCGCCCCCTCCACCAGGATCCGCCCCTGGTCGAGGATCAGCAACCGGTCACACAGGCGGGCGGCCTCATCCATGTAGTGGGTGGTGAGCAGGATCGACATCCCCAGGCTCTTCAGCTCCTCCAGGCGCAGCCAGACCTGATGGCGCGACTGCGGGTCGAGACCGGTGGTCGGCTCGTCGAGGATCAGAATCTCCGGATTGTTGATCAGCGCCCGCGCCAGCATCAGCCGGCGCAGCATCCCGCCGGAGAGGGTAGGGATCTTCGCCTGGCGGCGAGGCTCCAGGCCGATGAAGTGCAGCAGCTGTTCGGCCCGCTGCCGCGCCTGGGCCCGGGGGATGTCGAAATAGCGGGCGAAGACTTCCAGATTCTGCTGCACGGTCAGATCGGGGTCGAGGGTGTTCTCCTGCTGGCAGACTCCTATCCGGGACTTGATCTGCCGCGGCTCGCGCTCGATGTCGCGGCCGAAGACGTCGAGCCGGCCGCCGTCTTTCGGGCTGAAGCCGTAAAGCATCCGGATAGTGCTGGTCTTGCCGGCGCCGTTGGGGCCGAGGATGCCAAAACATTCCCCCCGGCGGACGCGAAACGAAATCCCATCCACAGCCCGAAAAGAGCCGAAGGTCTTGACCAGGTTCTCGGCAACGATCACCTCCTCCATGCACCCTCCAGAAAATTAAAGCTTACCCCGGCTCTCCGGCGCCGCAATCGGGCCGCCGCCAGCGGCTACTTTCGCTTGCGTAGCGACAGCAGGGAGAAGATCTCGCGCTTGACCAGCGGCACCGGCGTCCACGTCTCGTTGACGAAACGGACATCTTCGATGGTGTAGAAGGCGTTGGGGTTGAAGCGGTGGATGAGGGCGATCACCTCCGGCAGTTTCTTGCGCTTGACAATAGTGAAGATCACCTTGACTGGTCCGGTCTCTCCCTGGGCGTCGATACTGGTCACCCCATAGCCGCTGCGGTGCAGGAAGCTCACCAGTTCATCGGCCGGCCGGCGGGTGATCACCCGGATGATCAGGCTGCCGATGGCGATCCGCCGCTCGATGGAGACGCCGACAAAATTGCCGGCGGAGAAGCCGCCGGCATAGGCGGCGTAGGTCACCCAGTTGGTCAGATTCTGCATCACCTGACCGATGGCGAGAATCCAGATCAGAACCTCGAAGAAACCGACCAGCGCCGCCAGGGAGCGCAGCCCCCGGGCCACGAAGATGATCCTCAGGGTACCGAAGGTTACGTCGACAATGCGGGAGACGAAGATCAGAACCGGGATGACCACCAGGGAGAAGAAGTCGGAAGCCAGCAGGTCAGACATGATCCCTCCAGAGCGAAACGGTAGCAAAGAGGGGGGCGTTTGCAACTGGTAGGGCACCGGGTCGGCGTTGTGCTGCGCTCTATCTTTGCTACACTGCAGCTGGATTCGAGGCAAAGGCGAAGTGGAGGAGCTGAAGTCAGGCCGACTCGGGCAAGGAGGATGAGATGGGCAGACGCGTGTGGCTGACGGTATTGGTGGGGTTGCTGCTGGCGGCGGCGCCAGTGCAGGGTGAGGAGGGGCTGGCGGCGCGCGCCGGGGCCATGTTCAAGCCGATTCCCGACCAGCCGCCGGCCCTGGAGGGAAATCCCGCCACGGCCGAGAAAATGGAACTCGGGCACCAGCTCTATTTCGACCCCCGGCTCTCATCGTCGCAGCTGATCAGCTGCAACACTTGTCATAATGTCGGCCTGGCCGGCATCGATCTGCAGGAGACGTCGGTCGGTCATGGCTGGCAGAAGGGGCCGCGCAACGCTCCGACCGTGTTCAATTCGGTGTTCAATGTCGCCCAGTTCTGGGACGGGCGGGCCAAGGATCTGGCGGAGCAGGCCAAGGGGCCGGTGCAGGCGGCGGTGGAGATGAACAACACCCCCGAGCGGGTCATTGCCACCCTGAAAAGTATCCCCCGCTACGTCGAACTGTTTGCCAAGGCTTTTCCCCAGGAGCCGGATCCGGTGACCTTCGACAACATGGCGCGGGCCGTGGAGGTCTTCGAGGCGACGTTGCTGACTCCGCACGCCCCTTTCGACCGTTTTCTGCGCGGGGACGGCGCCGCCCTCGACGCCGAGGAGCAGGCGGGACTGCAGCTGTTTATCGACAAGGGGTGCGTCGCCTGCCACAGCGGCGTCAACGTGGGGGGAACCGGCTATTTCCCTTTCGGGGTGGTCGCGGAGCCGACGGCCGAGGTGCGGCCGCCGGAAGACTTGGGGCGGTTCAAAGTGACCAATACGGCGGCCGACCGTTACGTGTTCAAATCCCCCTCTCTGCGCAACATCGCCCTGACCCCCCCCTACTTTCATTCGGGGGTCGTCTGGGGTTTGCACGAGGCCGTGGCGATCATGGGGTCGGCCCAGCTCGGCGCCACGCTCAACCAGACCGAAGCCGAACGCATTACCCGCTTTCTCACCACCCTGACCGGTGAGCAGCCTCAGATCCAGCATCCGGTGCTGCCGCCGATTACCCCCAAGACCCCCCGTCCCCAGCTCAACCTCCCGGCCGGGGGGTAGCGCCTGCATTGCTCTCTCGATTGGTTATACTTTTTCCGTCGGCTGGGTGCCTTTTCCGAGGCGCCCAGCCCCGCTTGATACTTTGACCGGAGATCGGTATGGAAAACCGTATCCTGCAGCCCGGTCGTAACTGTTGGCAGCTGGCCGACAGTGGGCGGGCCGCTTTCCTGGTCGATGGTGAGGCCTATTTTTCCGCCTTTGCGGCTGCTGCCGAACGGGCTCGGCATTCGGTCCTGGTCCTCGGCTGGGACATCGACAGTCGCATCCGGCTGCGACGCAGCGGAGGTCAGGGGGAACTGCCGGACCGGCTCGGGGAGTTCCTCAACGCCATTGTAAGTCGCCGGCGGGGGCTGCACATCCACGTTCTCGACTGGGATTTTCTCCTGTTCTACGCCTTCGAACGGGAACCGCTGCCGCTGGTTCAGCTCGGCTGGCGCACCCACCGGCGGCTTCATTTTCATCTCGACGACCGCCACCCGGTAGGCGCCAGCCATCATCAAAAGATCGTTGTCATCGATGACGCCGTCGCCTTTGTCGGCGGTCTCGATTTGTCTCAGATGCGCTGGGACACCCCGGCCCATGCCGCCAACGAACCGCAGCGCTGCGACAACGGCGTTCTTTACCCCCCCTTTCATGACGTGCAGGTGATGGTCGATGGGGAGGCCGCCGCCTGCCTCGGCCAGCTCGCCCGCCAGAGATGGCAGCGCGCCACCGGCAAAACCCTGCAGCCTCCCCCGGCCGGCAACGATCCCTGGCCGCCGCAGATTGTTCCCGAACTGCGCCAGGTCCAGGTGGCCATCGCCCGAACCGACCCGGCGTACAACGGCCATCCGGAGGTGCGGGAGGTGGAATGGCTCTACCTCGATGCCATCGCCGCTGCCCGCATCAGCATCTATCTCGAAAACCAGTTTTTCACCTCCGGGGTAGTGGCGGCGGCTCTCGCCGAGCGCCTGCTGGAGGAAGAGGGGCCAGAAATCCTGCTGGTTTTGCCGCGGGAATGTTCCGGCTGGTGGGAGGAGTCGACCATGGGGGCGCTTCGGGCGCGGCTGCTGCGGCAGTTGGTGGAGGCCGATCGCTTCGGGCATCTGCGGGTCTGCTACCCCCACAACCAGGAACTGGTCGGCAAATCGATCAACGTCCATTCGAAAGTGATGGTGGTCGACGACCGCCTGGTGCGGGTCGGTTCAGCCAACCTGAGCAACCGGTCGATGGGGCTCGATACCGAGTGCGACCTGGCGGTAGAGGCCGATCGGGGAGAGGTCCGCCAGGCCATTGTCGGGTTTCGCCACCGCCTGCTGGCGGAGCATCTGGGCACCGAGCCGGCCCAGGTGGCCGAGGCGGTGGCGGCCCATGGGTCGTTGCTGGCGGCAGTCGAGGCGTTGGCCGGCGGCGAGCGCAGCCTCCATCCGCTGGACGGCCGGGAGGAGTCGTGGCTGGAGCAGATCGTTCCCGAAGGGGGGTTGATCGATCCGGAACGGCCGATGAGCCTGGAGCAGTTTGTCGACGAAGTGATCGCCCGCGACCCGGAGCGGATGATCGGCAAGCGGGTGAACCGGCGGTGGCTGCTGCTGGCTGGCATCCTCCTGGTGGCTCTGGGGCTCGCCTTTGCCTGGAAGTGGACCCCTCTGGGAGAGTGGGTCGACCTGGCCGCCCTGCGGGCCTGGGGGGTCCAGGTCCAGCACAGTCCGTGGGCGCTGCTGTGGGTAATGGCGGCCTTCATTGTCGGTGGGATGGTCATCTTTCCGGTCACCCTGCTCATTCTCGCCACCGCCCTGGTCTTTCCCCCGATTCCCGGATTCGTCCTCGGGCTTTCCGGCTGCCTGGCCAGTGCGGCCGTCATGTACGGTCTGGGTCGCCAGCTGGGGCATCAGACCCTGCGGCGCTTTGCCGGGCCGCGCCTGAATCGGTTGAGCAAACAGCTGGGCCGCCGCGGGCTGGTCGCGGTGACGGTGATCCGCTTTCTGCCGGTTGCCCCCTACTCGGTGGTCAACATGATGGCCGGGGCGAGCCATATCCGTTTTCGCGATTTTCTCGGCGGGACCTTGCTCGGGATGGGGCCGGGGGTCATTGCCATCAATCTGTTCGAATACAGTCTGTTGCAGGCTATTCGCCAGCCGCAGGGGGAAAACTTCGCCATTCTGGCGCTGGTGGTGCTGGGAGTTCTCCTGCTTACCTGGTGGTTGCGGCGCTGGTTGGCGAGTAAGCAGGGCTCCGAGCCGGCTGCGGGCGATCAGTGATGGCGGGTGAGAAGGGGAAGAGCAGCTGCTGCCGGGTCGTCTCCTACAATATTCACCAAGGGGTTGGTCTGGACGGTCAGCTCGATGTCGAGCGCATCGCCCGGGTGATCAACGGCCTGGGGGCCGACATCGTCGGCCTGCAGGAGGTCAGTGCTCCGTTTGGTGAAGACCGTGAGATCATGCAGCTCGATTTTCTTTCCGAAGCTACCGGTCTGCGGGCCATCGGAGGGCCGACCATCGAGCGTCACGATGGCTACTACGGCAATGCCCTGCTGACCCGTTGCCGGATTCTGGAAGTGCGTCGCTTCGATCTGTCTTACCGGCGACGCGAATCGCGCGGCGTCCTGGACGTCGAACTGGAAAGCGGCGCCGGCCCCTTGCGGGTGATCGTCACCCATTTGGGCCTGTTGCCGGCCGAGCGTCGTTTCCAGGTGCGCCGATTGCTGAGAATTATCGAGCAGTCACCGATTCAGCCGGTGGTGGTCGTCGGCGACCTGAACGAATGGTTTCTTCTCGGCCGGCCAGCACGCTGGCTGCACCGGCACTTCGGCAGGGTCCCGGCTCCCCGCACCTTCCCGGCTTTTTTCCCTCTGTTCTCCCTGGATCGTATTCTGGTGCAACCGAAGGAGGCGCTGATGGAAGTGAGCACGATCAACAACCCGTTGACCCGAGTCGCTTCCGATCACCTGCCGCTGCAGGCGCGCATCAACATGTCGGCCACTGAGTGGGGGGAGGCGGGCTGAGCCGTCTCCGCCCCTTGGCCAGCCTCAACGCCACCACTGGTCGAGCTTCTTGCGCTGCTTCTCCAACTCTTTTTGTCCGCGGTCGATGGCTGCGAACAGATAATTACGCCAGTCTTCAGCCACTTCCTCACCTCGACCCGTCAACTCCGTCGTCTTGTCGGAAAGATCTTCGACGACCTCGGTGATCGATTCGGCCGCGTCGCGAATGATTTCTTCGGCCTCATTGCGGACTTTCCGGGCGGTGCGGTTGAGTTGGCGGCGGGTTTTCTCGCCACTTTGAGGGGCATACAAGAGAGCCAGGGT
>JACZKF010000283.1 GCA_014860175.1 Desulfuromonadales bacterium
CCCTCGGTTTTCTGGTCGGCATCGGCGCCCCCCTGGGCGGGCTGGCCAGTTCCGTCGCCTCCTCTCCCTACCACACCCTGGTCCTCGGCAGCCGGGACGAAGACATGGCGCTCGCCTACAACCGCATGGTCGGACTCGGCGGGGGGCTGGTGGCGGTGCAGCAGGGAAGGATCGTGGCGGAACTGCCGCTGCCGGTCGGCGGCTTCATCTCCGATGCGCCGCTGCCGGCGGTCGCCGAGGGGATCGCCCGGATCAACGGATGGGCCCGGGACCTCGGCAGCCCGGTGGACGACCTCTTCCTCGTCCAGCGCTACTTCACCTACACCGGGGTGCCGTTCTTCCGGTTGACACCGTGGGGGATCTACGACGTCAAGGAACACGTCTTCCTCCCCTCCGCTATCGACTGAGCGCCGGTTGGCTCACCGGCCGGCGCTCAGCGACGCCGGAAATCGAAAAAGCTGTTCCCTTTCTGCACCTGCAGGCGGCTGATGTCCTGGTCCTTGCTCAGTTCCTTGAGGAGCAGCGTCAGCGGGTGTGCCCCCGTAGAGTAGGTTTTCGGCGGGCCGATCTTCTTGATCTCGCTGTCGCCGCGCATGATGTGGTAGAGCATGAACTCCTCGTCCGTGGCGTTGGTCAAGCCGTAGCTCGCCCGCAGCTTGTCGACGTTTCCTTCTTCCGCCTCGATCTCCTGCTTGCGCTGATATCTGGCCGCCAGAGACTTGGTATTGGGGTGATTGAGGAACCGGTCCTTGACCTCGGGCTTCATCCATGGCACCCCGGCATCCTCCCAGCCCCAGACGCCTAGCGCCGTTTCGATCATGCAGTCGAGCACTTCCTTGTACCGCTCGCCGGTCGCCACGTTGACCGCCGCCTGCGACACGATGAACTGGGAGGCGGGGGTGATCATGATCGGGTGGCCGAGATCCTCGATGATCCGCACCACCTCCGCCAGGACCTCATCGAGCTTGTGGGCGATCCCCAGCTGCCCCAACTGGTTGCGCAGGTTCGAGATCACCCCCCCGGGGATCTGGTGCAGATAGACCCCGTGATCGTATTCCAGAGGGACGCCGATCGGCAGGTTTTCCAGCTTGGCGATGCGGGTCAGCCGCTCCTCGACGACTCTGAGGGCGTCCACGTCGGTGATATTGTGGGGAATCCCGAGTACTTTGGCGTTGTGCATGGCATTGAAGATCGACACATGCGAGGACCCGGAGGCGAGGGGGGGGACGCAGGTGTGAATACGCTCGACTCCCAACTGCATCGCCTCCACCACCACCCGCCCCTGATTGGTGCTCATGCCGTGCGTGTGCAGTTCGACCGGCACCCCCCTCGCTTCCTTCCGAATCGCCGGCAGCAGCGTCCTGATCCGCTCCACCGTCAGCAGGCCGCCGGCGTCCTTGAGCATGAGCGCGTCCGGCCGGTAGGCCATGATCCGCCGGGTCAGGTCGGCGTAATGGGCATCGGTGGTCCGCGGCGAAGGGTAGTAGCAGATGGCCGGCATGATTTCCATTGCCATCTCCCTGGCCATCGGGATCAGCCAGGGGAAGTACCGGTCCAGCTCGTTCCTGGTATTGGCCAGGGTAGTAAAGCGGCGGGCGCCCGAATTTCTTGCCGCCATACCGTAATACATCTTGACCATCGAACGGGTTTCGGACTCCCCGAGCAGATCAAGGCAGTTCAGGAACATGATGGTTTTCTTGGTCCGGGTGATTTTTTCCTTGAAGACCCGGGTGATCTCCCACGGATTCTCCCTGAGAAAGCGTGCCTGAAACTTGAAATTGACGGCATTCACCGGAACTTCGATCGAGTCATAGCCGGCCTGGTCCAGCTCTGCCGCCACGGCATCGTGCATGCCATGCGTCATGCGCATGGCCCAGAGACTCTGAGCCCCGTCGCGGAGCGTGACGTCTGAGAACATGATCTTTCTGCCGCTGCCGGTTCCGCGTTCCTCGACCATCTCAGATTCCCCTTTCGGTCGCCTGCAGGGAGAGCTCTCCCCGAGAAAAAAAAACATCCTCCCGAGCCCCCGGTGGGCCCTCGGGAGGATGCTCCGTCCTCTTCAGCCGGGCAGTGGCGCAACCCGGCACATCTTCATGATGCGGCCACGCTCCCTGCTACTTGGCAACCAGGTTACGATAGTCTTTGGTGTAGTGGGCAAAGGTCTTCGGGTAAACGATGCCGGGAGCGGCTTCGC
This sequence comes from Desulfuromonadales bacterium, assembly GCA_014860175.1. GTDB lineage: Bacteria > Desulfobacterota > Desulfuromonadia > Desulfuromonadales > JACZKF01 > JACZKF01. The sequence goes on from JACZKF010000283.1 coordinate 2,195, forward strand.
AGACGATCGGAATGGCCTGCACCATCGGCATCGCCGTCGCGTAGTAGCCCGGGGTGGTGTTGTCCCCCTCGCGGTAATGCTGATCTTTTTCCACCGACGCCATCAGGTCCATCTTCACGTTGACCGAAACGGGTCTCCCCTCGATCTGGATCCGGTAGTGATCCCCCTTGGTTTCGACCGGGCAGTACTCCTGGCCGAGAAAGAAGATCTCATCCAGGTAGAAGAAGGGCTTGCCGTCGACGATACCGGTCCAGGTGTGCTGCCAGCAGGCGACCTCCCCCTTGCGGATCGTGACCCCGGAGGCCGGCAGGTAGAAATCCTCCCGGGCCGGGGTGAAGGTCGATTTCACCTCGATCCGCTCGACGTCATGCCCGAGGATATGGCAGGTTTGCGCGACCGTCGAATGGTAGTAGTTTTCTGACCCTTTCTCGATGCGGCCGATAATGCTGTGGGCTTTCTCCAGGGTCATGCCGAAGGTGCAGGCCCTCAGCATGCGAACCGCCTCGACGTTTTTCAGGTCGAAGTACTCCTGGCAGCGGATGTAGTCGATCTCGTTCACCATGCCGGTCAGGGTCACGGCCAGCCGCTCGGCGAAAAAACCCGGGTTGATGCCGGTTCCATGCAGGCTCACCCCCCCCTTGCGGCAGGCGGTCTCCAGCAGGTCGACGAATCCCGCCCCGTGGATCTGCGGAAAATGATAGGAGGGGGCGGCGATGACGTTTTTCCCCGACTCCAGGATGCGGACCACTTCCTCATTGCGTGGGGTGTGATCCATGATGTTGGTGCCGCAATGGAGAACGCAGTCGGCCTCCATCTTGAGGATCTTCTCCTGATCGGTGGTGACCGGGACGCCGACCGGGCCGATTCCTGCCACCTCCCCGGCATCCTTGCCGTTCTTGCTCTCGCTGTAGGCGAGCACGCCGACCAGTTGGTATTCCGGGCGCTTGAGAACTTCCCGGATACAGGCGGCTCCTAAATAGCCGGGCGCCCAAACGATGACCTTGTAGGGAGTCTCTCTCCGCATGATTTCCTCCGTAACCTCTCTGTAGTAAATCGACCGGTACCGATCAGGCGCTCGGCCTTCGCATCAGGCCAGCATGCCGCCATCCACCCACAAGACCGATCCGGTGACATAGCGTGAGGCGTCGGCGGCAAGGAAGAGCGCCGCCCCCTTGAAATCGTCCTTCTCGCCAAGGCGCCCGAGCGGCACCGCGGCCTCCATGATCGCCCGCTGCGGCCCGACCATCAAGGTCTTGCTGATCTCGGTCGGGAAGATCCCGGGGGCGATGGCATTGACGCGGATGTTGTACTTGGCCCAGTTCCTCGACAGATGCCGGGTCAGGGCGATGATCGACCCCTTGGTCGAGGCATAGGCGGGGAAGGTCACCACTTCGGGATCGGTGGCCCGCACCCCGCCGATGGAGACGATGTTGATGATGTTCCCGCCGCCGGCGGCCATCATGTGGGGAACGACCTCGGTGGTGCAGAAGTAGTTGCCCCGGACGTTGGTGTTGTAGAGCTGATCCCATTTCTTGAGGGGGGTGTCCTGCAGCTCGCCCCCCCAGGAGATGCCGGCATTGTTGACCAGGATGTCAATCTTGCCGAAGCGCTTCATGGCGTGGGCCACCACCGCCTTGACTTCGTCCTGCTCGCTGATATCGCAGCGCAGGGCCTCGCATTCCCCCCCGATCGCCCGAATGCTCTCGGCCGCTTCCTCGCATTGGTCGATTTTGCGGGAGCAGAGCACCAGACTCGCCCCGGCCTCGGCAAACCCCTCGGCCATCATCAGGCCGAGCCCCCTCGAGCTGCCGGTGATGATGGCGACCTTCCCCTGCAAACTGAACAGCTGATTGACATGCATCGGTAAACCTCCGGAAAAGTTATCCATTGGCGCTTGCCAGCAGGACGCTGAAAAATGTCCAGATGCAGGGCAAACGACATCCTGCGGCCATAAGGCGTACCCGGAGGGTACGTCGTTGACGAAAGGTGAGGACAACGCCGCAGACGGGCGTTTTTCATCAGCCTCCTAGTACGGCACCACCCCTTCGGTGATCGACGCCGTGTTGTCGATGACGAACTCGGCGCCGCTGACGAATTTCGATTCATCCGAAGCGAGATAGACGACCATATGGGCAACATCCTCCGGTTCGCCGAGCTTGGAGAAGAGCTTGGCCGCCGACTCCTCGGTGCCGCTGGTGACGGTCGCCGCCCCTTTGATGAATCCCTGCACCATCGGCGTGGCGATCCCCCCCGGGTGGACGGAGTTGCAGCGGATGTTGTAGCGGTTCTGGGCGCAGTGCACGGCGATCGATTTGCTCATCGCCCGGATCGCCCCCTTGGAGGCGGCGTAGGCAAAAACAAGCGGATAGCCGCCGATACCGGCCAGGGAGGACATGTTGATGATGGAGCCGCCACCCGATTTGCGCATGGCGGCGATCCCGTGTTTGCAACCGAAGAAGGTGCCGTCGGTCCCCACCTCGTTGACGAAGCGCCAGTCCTCCAGCGAAGTATGTTCCACGTCGGCGACGACGACCACCCCGGCGTTGTTCACCAGCACGTCGAGCCGGCCGAAGCGGGCGAGGATCCGATTGATAATGGCGATCCACTGCCCCTCGTCCCGGACGTCGTGTTTCATGAAAACCGCATTCTCCCCCAGGGAGTCGGCAACCTCCTTGCCCCTCGTCTCGTTGATGTCGGTCAGCACCACCCTGGCTCCCTCGCGCACCAGCAGTCGGGCGCTCGCCTCGCCGAGACCGGATGCCGCACCTGTGACGATCGCGACCTTTCCTGCTACCCTGCCCATTCAACTTCTCCTTTCATTCCCAAATGCGCTTCCATTTACCGGCAGACGTCATGCGCGGCGCGGTAGGCAAACACGCACCCCTGCCCGAGGGTCGCGCCCGCCCCCGGGTAATAGTTGCCGAAACAGGAGGCGGCCGCATTGCCGGCCGCATAGAGGCCGCCGACGGTGCGTCCGTCTTCGAGCCGGGTACGGCCGTAGTGGTCGGTGAGCGGCCCCATCTTGGTACCGAGAGTCCCCGGATAGAGGCGCACCGCCTGGAAAGGGGCCTCGACTTTTTCCAGATTGGGATGTCCCTTGCGGAAATTGTCCCCCATATAGTTGTCGTACGGGCTTTCACCGCGGCGGAAATCCTCGTCCTTGCCGTGGGCCGCCATGGTATTCCAGCGCTCCAGGGTCGCTTTCAGGTTGTCGGCCGGAACGCCGATCTTCTCGGCCAGCTCCGCCACCGATTTCGACTTGTTCATGTAACTTTTCGCCGGCTGCAGATAAGAGACGGTCCCGCGAACGTAGTTCCTGACGTAGTAATCCCCCCAGATCAGCCAGACACGGTCGAGAGCTGGGTCTTTGCCCTGGGCCAGGAGGCCGCCGACGGTGTTGTAACAGGCCGATTCATTGGTAAAGCGGCGGCCTTCGGCGTCGACCATGATGCCGCCCGGCCAGCAGCGATCGTACAGGGCGCTGTGATAGGCCCACAGGTCGGGTCCGGGCTTCTCCTCCGTGCGGTCGTCGTACATCTTGAAGATCGGCGACCACCAGCAGTTCGGATTGCCGACCTTCAGGCCGGCCGCGAGGGCCAGGGCCAGGCCTCCCCCCCCGCTGTCGCATTCCTCGGGGGAGACCGACAGGACCGGCCGCTCGGCGGCAATCCGCGTCATCAGTTCCGGATGGTGGGAAAAGCCGCCGCAGGCCAGCATCACCGCCGGGGCGCTCACCCGCTGGCCGTTGATGATGGCGCCGGTTACCGTATTCCCCTGGACCTCCAGCTTCTCGGTGTTGCTGTTCAGAACGAGGTCGACCCCCGCCTCCAGGCACGCCTCGAGAAGGAAGGCCATGTACGCCTTGCCCATCGTCAGGTGCCCGGCGATCGCCCTCTTGGTCAGCAGCGTCTTGTTCCAGTGGCCGAAGCGGTGAACGCCCCAGGTCATCGCCTCATTCAAGGTGAAGGGGACGTAGTAGGCCGGTGTCTTGCGGATGAGCGAACGGTATTTTCGCGGGCCGGTGTAGACCCCGGGAAAGACCGACCTCCCCCTGGCCGCCCCGTCGATCTCCATGTAGTAGTCGGGATAGCTGATGGAGGCTTCCATCCGGACGCCCCTGGCGAGATAGAAGTCGAGCAGCTTGGGCGCATCGGCAAGGAACCCGTCGAGCGAGGCCGGATCGATCTCCGGGTAGACGTTTTCGAGGTAGTGCCGTGCCCGCGCCGAATCGGCGGCCGGATTTTCCAGGAACCGGTGGCCGGGGAGCCAGACCCCGCCGCCGCTGTAGGCGGTGCAGCCGCCGACGCTCTCGGTCTTTTCCGCCACCTGGACCTGCAGGCGGGGGTTGAGATGTTTCACCGTCAGGGCGAAGGTGAGCCCCGCCGCCCCGGAACCGAGGACGAGAACATCGCAGGTTTTTGCCAGCTTCTTGTTCAGCATGAGCCTTCTCCTCGCGGCGATCCCTATTTGAAAACGACCGGCCGCTTCTCCGCGAACGCCTGGATGGCGTTGTTCGCATCCTCGGTCCCCAGGAGCAGGCACTGGGCGAGCTCCTCGTGCTTGAGAGCGGCGTCCAGGTCGAGTTCCAGGCCGGCGTAGATTGCCCATTTGGCCATCCGGTAGGCCTGCCGCGGCCCCTTGGCCAGATTGGTGGCGTAGGCGATCGAAGCCGAGCGCATGTCGACGCTCGGGAAGACTTTGCTCACCAGGCCGATCCGCAGCGCTTCCTGCGCATCAACCTTCTCGCCGGTCAGAATCAGTTCCATGGCGCGCCCAAGGCCGATGATTCTCGGCAGGAAATAGCTCCCCCCCATGTCGGTCATCAGGCCAGCCTTGATGAAGGATTCGGTGAAAAAAGCGTCCTCCGCCGCGAGGCGGATGTCGCAGGCCAGGGCGAGGTTGAAACCGGCTCCGGAGGCGACGCCGTTCACCCCGGCAATCACCGGCTTCGGCATGTGATGGATCAGCGAGACGATCCGGTGCGATTCCCGGATGTATCCCTCGCGCACCAACGGGTCTCTGGTCTCGAAGCTCGGATGCCCCTTGAGATCCCCGCCGGCGCAGAATCCCTTGCCGTTGCCGGTCAGCAGCACGACTTTCACCGCCTCGTCGCCGGCCACCTCCTCAAGCGCCTGGTACAGTTCCAGAATCAGCGTCCGGTTGAGAGCGTTCATCCGCTCCGGCCGGTTCATGGTGATGATGCCTACCGCCTCTGTTTTCTCCAGGATCAGTTCTTGAAAGGCCACGGGTGTTTTCCTTTCGGGTGAAGTGCCGGTGCTATTTCGACCGGTCGATTTAGACGACAAATGAACGGATCCCTTCGCTTCCGCAGCTGCCGGATACGACAGGCTTCCTTTTCGGTCAGCCTGCGGAACGGTTCCCGCCGTAAAAGTTTACCTGGCCAACCCCGTCAGCACAGGCGAAGAACCCTCATGGAGCAGAGTGTAAACCATGACCGGCAAGGTGAGCTCATAGAGCACCAGACGAGGATCGACCAGCCGCATGATCGCCATCAGGTCTTCATCTTGCGGCACCAGATTGTGCACGACCGGCTCCTGCGGCGATCCGGGCGCACACCATCCCGGAGGGCTGGCGGCGCAATGCCCCGAACAGACCAGGGGGCGGACTTCGTAGATCGAGCACCTGCTGCCGACCAGGAACGGACACGGGATGTTCCTTTCAAAGTAGCGGCTGGCCAGCGGCCGGGTCACGTTCACCACTTCGGGCATCGGCTTGGCGGCGGCCAGGGCCTCGTTCCGTATCCGATCGATGTCGGCGCCGATCGCCGCGCCTTTAGCCTGCCACTTCTCATAGTGCTGCAGAAAAAGGAGCAGCAGATCCTTTCTCTGGTACAGGTGCTCGACAATGGCGATGCCATGCGCCGCCGACACGGTCACATAATGATGGCAGCAGTAGGTGCACCCCTCCCGGCAGGTGATCCTTTCCCCCTGCAGCGCCAGCGTGGCGGCCAGAGTCTCCTGGGTGTTGCTGCGGATGCGGGAGAGAACCTGGAGGTAGTGCCGGCAAAACTCCTTGCGCCAGGCTCCGTGCGACCCTTTGTTCTCCCTACTCTCGATGGTCCTGATTTTCGCTGGTACCTGCTTCACCGGTCCTCACTCCTGGTCGTGGCGGATTCAGCGAAGAGTACCACGGATCGGCACCCCGCTGCCACGCCAGGCGAGCCTCCGCTCGTCACTCAGTCAGGCCGGATCAGGAACATGACGGTGCCGGCGTGCACCAGGTCGCTGCTCTCCACGCAGACCTTCTCCACCCGCCCGCGCACATCGGCCGTCACCTGGCGGAAGCACTTCATCACTTCCAGCAGGCAGACGACGGTGTCTTCCTGGACCAAGTCGCCGACTTCGACGAAGGACGGCTCCTCCGGGCTCGGCCGGCGGTAGAAGACGCTGGTGACGTTCGCCTTGATCGGGATGAGCCCCTCTTCGGCCACCGCCGAAACCTTGTCCGCCGCCGGGGCGGCGACCGCTTTCGGCTCGGCAGCCCTCGGCGCTGCCACGGCCGCTGCGCTCGGGGCGGCAGGGGCGGCCGGGCTGGTCTGGCAGGCGACCCCGGAGGAGTTCACCAGGGTGCGGCTATTGTCACCGACTTCCCCCTTGAACAGGGACAACTTCAGCTCGCCGGTATCGATATGCAGTTCAGCGTCCTTGCATTCTTTGACGATTTTCAACGCGTCAAGGACATCCTCGATGGTGAAGCCCATTCTCATTCTCCCTTTGCGCCTGGACGGATCAAGCCGATCTGGTCTGTTTGAAATCGAAGAAGCTGTCCCCCTTCTGCAACTGCAGACGGCTCACATCCCGGTGCTTGCTCAGCTCCTTGAGCAGCAGCGTCAGCGGTTCCTTGCCGGTGTAATAGGTCTTGGGCGGCTGGATCTTCTTGATTTCCGCATCGCCGCGCATGATGTGGTAGAGCATGAACTCCTCGTCCGAGGCGTTGGTCAGGCCGTAGCTGGCGCGCAGCTTGGAGACCGACCCCTCTTCCGCCTCGATCTCCTGCCGCCGTCGATAGCTTTCAGCGATATTCTTGGCGTTGGGGTGGCTGAGGAACCGGTCTTTCACCTCGGGTTTCATCCAGGGGACGCCGGCATCTTCCCAGCCCCAGACGCCGAGGGCGGTCTCGATCATGCAATCGAGGACTTCTTTGTACCGCTGGCCGGTCGCCACGTTAACGGCGGCCTGGGAGACGATGAACTGGGAACTCGGGGTGATCATGATCGGATGACCGAGATCTTCGATGATCCGCACCACCTCATGCAGCACTTCGTCCAGCTTGTGAGCGATCCCCAGCTGTCCCAGCTGACTCACCAGATTCGAGATCACCCCCCCCGGCACCTGGTGGGAATAGACCCCGTGGTCGTACTCCAGGGGGACGCCGATCGGCAGCCCTTCGAGCTTGGCGATCCGGGTCAGCCGTTCCTCGGCCACTTTGAGCGCCTCGACGTCGGTGATGTTGTGCTGCAGGCCGAGAACCTTGGCGTTGTGCATGGCGTTGAAGATCGACACGTGCGAGGAGCCGGAGGCGAGCGGCGGCACACAGGTGTGAATGCAATTGATGCCGAGCTTCATCGCTTCCACCACGACCCGCCCTTGGTTGGTGCTCATGCCGTGCGTATGCAGATCGATCGGCACCCCCTTCGCCTCCGCCTGAATCGCCGGCAGCAGCGTCTTCAGGCGCTCGACCGTCAACAGGCCGCCGGCGTCTTTGAGGCACAGCGCCTCCGGCTTGTACTCCATGACCCGCCGGGTCAGGTTGGCATAATACTCATCGGTGGTGCGGGGTGAGGGATAGTAGGCGATCCAGGGCTGGAACTCGAGCCCGATCTCCCGGGCCATCGGCACCACCCAGGGGAAGGCCCGGTCGAGCTCGTTGCGCGTGTTCGCCATGAAATAAAAGCGGGAGGCCCCGGAGGCCCGGGCCGTCAACTCGTGAAACAGCCGCACCACCGACCGGGGCTCAGCATTTTCGACGAGATTCAGTCGATCCAGGATGGCGATCTGTTTTGGGGTCTTGCGGATCTTATCCCGGAACAGATGGGCGATCTGCCACGGGTCTTCCTTGAAAAAGCGCACGACCATCTTGAAGTAAATCGAAAAAACCGGCAGATCTATATGGTCATAGCCGGCCTTGTCCAGTTGTTCGACCACGGCATCGTGCTTGCCGTAGGTCATGTTCATGGCCCACAGACTCTGCGCTCCGTCGCGCAGGGTCGTATCCGAGAACAGCACCCTGTTTTCGCTCCCCGTATTGCCTTTGGCCATCTCCGCCTCCTGTCCTCAAGCGCCTGCCAACAACCTGGTTCCGGGTGAATCGGAGCGAGCAGGACCGGAGGCGCGCAGCCTTCCTACTGATCGACCGTTCGTGAACTATGGTAGTCGGCCTCGGAACCCCTGTCAAATAAAAAAGTGTTTTACTTGCTGCGGGCAGGGAGACGGAAAATCCGCGACGGAAAAGGAGGAGGGTCATCGGGAAAAGACGGCGACCGAGGGACCGGCCGCCGGGGGATCGGCATAGGCTCATCTCCGGCCGAACTGGAAGACGCTATTCCCCTTTTTCATTTCCAGGCGCCGGAGGTCGTGATCTTTGCTCAATTCCTTGAGCAGCAGGAGCAGCGGTTCCTTTCCCGTGTAGTAGCTGCGGGGGGGCTGGACCTGCTTGATCTCACTGTCCCCCTTCATGATCACCTGCAGCATGAAATCTTCGTCCGAGGCGCCGGTCAGACCGTAGCTTTCGCGGATCTTGGCGAGCGATCCTTCTTCGGCCTCGATCTCCTGCTTCCGCTGGTACTTATCCCGCAGGTACTTGGCATTCGGGGCGCTGAGGAAGCGGTCCCGGACGTTCGGATCCATCCAGGGGACACCGGCATCTTCCCAGCCCCAGACGCCGAGGGCGGTCTCGATCATCGAGTCGAGGACCTCCTTGTAGCGCTCCCCGGTGGCGACGTTGACGGCGGCCTGCGAGACGATGAACTGGGAGGCCGGAGTGATCATGATCGGGTTGCCGAGATCTTCGATGATCCGCACCACCTCTTCGAGAACCTCATCGAGCTTCTCGGCAATGCCGATCTGCCGCAACTGCTCTTTCAGGTTGGTGATCACCCCCCCGGGCACCTGATGCCGGTAGACGCTGTGATCGTATTCCAGCGGCGTGAAGTCGACCGGCAGGTTTTCGATCCGACCGATGATCCTGAGCCGCCTCTCGACCTCCCTGAGCGCCGCGACGTCGGTGATATTGTGGTCGACGCCGAGAATCCTGGCGTTGTGCATGGCATTGAAGATCGAGACGTGGGAAGAACCGAAGGCCAGGGGCGGAACGCAGGTGTGAATCCCGTCGATCCCCAGTTTCATCGCCTCTACCACCACCTGCCCCTGGTTGGTACTCATGCCGTGGGTATGCAGGTCGACCGGCACCCCCTTCGCCTCCTTCTGGATGGCCGGCAGCAGGGTCCGCAGCCGCTCCGCCGTCAGCAGGCCGCCGGCATCCTTCAGCCAGAGCGTATGCGGCTCATAGGCCATGAGCTTGCGGGTCAGGTCGGCGTAGTAGTCGTCGCTGAGCCGGGGCGACGGGTAGTAACAGATGCACGGATTGAAGTCGAGGCCGAGGCTTTTGCCGAAAGGGACCAGCCAGGGGCAATGGCGGTCGAGCTCGTTGCGGGTATTGACCATGTAGAAGAAGCGTTCGGCGCCGGTGGCTCTGAAGGTCAGCTGGTAAAACAGCTTGATGATCGAGCGCGGCTGGCCGTAATCGAGCAGGTCGAGGCATTCCATCAGGACCTGGTTTTTCCGGGTCCGGGTTATTTTTCTCCCGAGCAGATGCGCAATGTCCCAGGGGTTTTCTTTCATAAACCGGACCTGGTGTTTGGCCGTCATCGCATTCACCGGTAGTTCGATATAGCTGTAGCCGGCCTGGTCGAGTTCGCCGGCGATCGCATCGATGGTGCCGTGGCGCATTTCCATCGCCCAGTTGCTCTGGGCGCCGTCGCGCAGGGAGGTGTCGTAGAACTGCACCGACTTTTTCGCTCTGGTCTGGTTCTCTCTTTCCATGCCTGGTCCCTCTTGATGGTTGCCGACGAAAATCGAGCCGCCGAGAAGCGCGAGGTCACCCGGCGGCTGCGCTCACCGCCAGAAACGCCGACGGCAGCACCCGTCTCGGTGGGCAAAATACCTGCCCACCGACGCAGTGCTGCCGTCGCCGTGATCTCACTCAGCCTCTCCCGAGGTCTGCATAACGAGCTACTTCATGGCTGCCAGAAATTTGGGCATCACGGTGTTTTCGATCCATTTGACATGAATCTCCCCGGTGGCGAACTCAGGCTGGGCGATGAGGAACTGGAGAAACGGAATGTTGGTCTCCACACCGCTGATCTGAAAGCTGGCCAGGGCGCTTTTCAGGTTTTGCAGGGCGCTGTCGCGGGTCTCACCGGTGGCAATGACCTTGGCCATCAGAGAATCGTAGTAGGGGCTGATGGTGTAGCCCTGGTAGCAGTGCGTGTCGACCCGGATGTTGTCCCCGTACGGGACGACGAAGCGGGAGATCTGGCCCGGGGTCGGCATGAAATCGTTCCTGCTGTCTTCGGCGGTGATGCGGCACTCGATGGCGTGCCCCTTAAACTTCACCTCGGACTGATTCAGCGCCAGAGGATGGCCGAAGGCGATCCGGATCTGTTCCTTGACCAGATCGACCCCGGTCACTTCTTCGGTGACCGGATGCTCCACCTGGATCCGCGTGTTCACTTCCATGAAGTAGAACTGCTGGCGGTCCATGTCGACCAGGAACTCCACCGTGGCGGCATTGTTGTAATTGATCCCTTTGGCCAGAGCCACGGCCGCCGCCGAAATCCTGTCGGTCAGCTCCTCAGGGAGACCGATCGGCCGGGCCTCTTCGATCACCTTCTGATACCGGCGCTGGGAAGAGCAGTCCCGCTGCCCGAGATGAATGACCCGGCCGAAATTATCGCCGAGAATCTGGACTTCGACATGTCGCGCATTCTGCACATAGCGCTCCATGAACAGGGTCGGATCGCCGAAGGCTTTCTGGGCTTCGTTGGACGCCATGTCGAAGGCGTTTTTTAACTCCTTCAACTCCCGGACGATGCGCATCCCGCGCCCGCCACCGCCGGCCGAGGCCTTAAAGAGGATCGGAAATCCGAGCTCCTGGGCGATCGCTTCCGCCACCTTGTAATCGCTCAGGCCGTCACTCCCCTGGTTGATGGGAACGCCGCACTCGGTGGCGATCTTCCGGGCCCGGATCTTGTCGCCCAGCTGCCGCATGGTCTCGGAGCGAGGGCCGATAAAAATGATGCCGTTCTTTTCGCAGGCGAGGGGCAGCTCGGGATTCTCGGCAAGAAACCCGTACCCCGGATGAATGGCATCGCAGCCGGTCCCCTGGGCCGTGGCGATGAGCATCGGGATGTTCAGGTAACTCTGGCCGGCCGGGGCCGGGCCGATACAGACCACCTTGTCCGCCAGCCGGGCCGGCAGACTCTCCTTGTCGGCTTCCGAAACCACCAGCACGGTCTCGACATTGCTCTGTTCGCAGGCCCGGATGATCCGAACGGCGATCTCGCCGCGGTTGGCGATCAAAATTCGCTTTTTTCTCATCTTTTGCGTCGCTCCTTCATCACGGCATGGTCACCGCGCATCTCGGGGAAGGGCTGAGGCCAGGGGCGCAGCCGACCCGCCTTGCCTCACTCGGGGCGAATCAGGAACATGACGGTGCCGGCCTGCACCAGGTCGCTGCTCTCCACGCAGATCTTCTCCACCCGCCCGCGCACATCGGCCGTCACCTGGCGGAAGCACTTCATCACTTCCAGCAGGCAGCCGACGGTGTCTTCCTGGACCAAGTCGCCGACTTCGACGAACGACGGCTCCTCCGGGCTCGGCCGGCGGTAGAAGACGCTGGTGACGTTCGCCTTGATCGGGATGAGCCCCTCTTCGGCCACTGCCGAAGTCTTGTCCGCCGCCGGGGCGGCGACCGCTTTCGGCTCGGCAGCCCTCGGCGCTGCCAAGGCCGCTGCGCTCGGGGCGGCAGGGGCGGCCGGGCTGGTCTGGCAGGCGACCCCGGAGAAGTTCACCAGGGTGCGGCTATTGTCACCGACTTCCCCCTTGAACAGGGACATCTTCAGCTCGCCGGTATCGATATGCAGTTCAGCGTCTTTGCACTCCTTGACGATTTTCAACGCCTCGATGACATCATCCATGCTGAAACCCATAATCTGCCTTCCTTTCGTCGCGGTTTGACCGGTTATTTTTGCCGGAAATCAAAAAAGCTGCTGCCTTTTTGCATCTGCAGGCGGCTGATGTCCCGATCTTTACTCAATTCGTGGAGCAGCAGCATCAGGGGTTCCTTGCCCGTGTAGTAGCTTTTCGGCGGTTTGATCTTCTTGATCTCGGAGTCGCCGCGCATGATATGGTAGAGCATGAAATCCTCATCCGAGGCGTTGGTCATGCCGTAGCTGGAGCGCAGTTTGTTCACGTTCCCCTCTTCGGCTTCCATCTCCTGCCTCCGTTTGTATTTTTCGCCCAGCGGCTTGGCGTTGGGATGGCTGAGGAAGCGGTCCTTGATCTCGGGTTTCATCCAGGGGACGCCCGCATCTTCCCACCCCCAGACGCCGAGGGCGGTTTCGATCATGCAGTCGAGAACCTCCTTGTAGCGCTCCCCGGTGGCGACGTTGACCGCCGCCTGCGAGACGATGAACTGGGAGGCCGGGGTGATCATGATCGGATGTCCGAGGTCTTCGATGATGCGTACCACCTCGTCCAGAACCTCGTCGAGCTTGTGCCCGATCCCCAGCTGGGCCAACTGGCTCCTCAGGTTCGAAATGACCCCCCCGGGAATCTGGTGCGAGTAAATGCCGTGATCGTATTCCAGGGGGGCGCCGAGCGGGAGGTTCTCCAGCTTGGCGATCCGGTTCAGACGCTCTTCGGCCAGCTTGAGCGCCTCGATGTTGGTGATGTTGTGGCTCATGCGCAGCACCTTGGCGTTGTGCATAGCGTTGAAGATCGACACGTGGGAGGAGCCGGAGGCGAGCGGCGGGACACAGGTGTGGACGCGATCGATGCCGAGTTTCATCGCTTCCACCACGACCAGCCCCTGAAACGTACTCATGCCATGGGTGTGGAGTTCGATCGGGACGCCCTTGGCTTCCTTCTGGATGGCCGGCAGGAGGGTCCGGATGCGATCCAGGGTCAGCAGCCCCCCGGCATCCTTGAGCATGATGGCATCCGGCTTGTACGCCATGATCTTTTTGGTCAGGTTGGCGTAGTAGGCGTCCGTCGTCCGGGGCGAGGGGTAGTAGCAGACCGCCGGCATGATTTCCATTCCGAGGTTTCGGGCGATCGGGATCAGCCAAGGGAAGTAGCGATCGAGCTCGTTCCTCGTATTGGCCAGGGTAAAAAACCGGCCCAGTCCGGCGCTTCTTGCCGCCAGTTCATAGTAGAGGCGAACGACCGAACGCGCTTCGGACTCACCGAGCAGGTCCAGGCAATCCATGATCACCGCACTCTTCTTGGTCTTGGTGATCTTTTCCTTGAAGACACGGGCGATCTGCCACGGATCTTCCTGCAGGAAGCGGACCTGGAACTTGAAGTTGACGGCGTTCATCGGCAGTTCGATCGAATCGTATCCGGCATCATCCAGTTCGGCGGCAACAGCATCAATCATGCCGTGGGTCATTTTCATGGCCCACATGCTCTGAGCGCCATCGCGGAGCGTCACGTCCGTGAAGGTGATCTTGTTTTCAGTCGTTGCCTTGCTTTCCTTACCCATATGTACTCCTTCTCAAGAAGCTGCAGAAGCTGAAGCGGGCGCAAGTCCTTCTCTCTGAACCGACCGGAGATGCCGTTTTCGATTGCCGGGGCGGGTTGCCTCCCCTTCCCCGCACCTCTGCCGGAAAGGGGAGGGTTCAACTGATTGGCCTAAAAAGCCGTCCAGCCGCCATCGACGGCGATCGTCTCGCCGGTCATGTAACTGGCGGCCTCGGAAGCCATGAACACGCAGACGTCGCCGATTTCCCGCGGCTCGCCACCACGTTTCATCGGGATTTTGAGCAGGTTCTGCTCCAGGATCTTCGGATTCGATTCGATGTCCCGTTTGGCCATCTCGGTGACGATATACCCGGGGGCGATGCAGTTGACGCGCACACCTTTGCGCGCCCACTCGACGGCGAGGGCCCGGGTCAACTGCACAACTCCGCCCTTGCTGGCGATGTAGGCGGCGATATTGGGGAAGCCTCTCAGGCCGAAGACGGAGGCGTTGTTGATCATGCAGCCGCTCTTGCGGGCGACCATTTCCCGGCCGACGATCTTGCTGCAGAGAAAGTAGCCCTTCAGGTTGGTATCGAGCACGTGGTCCCACTCTTCCTCGGTGACATCGATCGTCGGCTTGACCAGGTTGATGCCGGCGTTGTTCACCAGAATGTCGATCTGACCAAACTCGGCCAGGGTCTTCTGCACCATCGCCTCGATGTCACTCGACTTCAGCACGTCGGTTTTGACCTTGATGCACTTCACCCCTTTGGCGGCGACCTCGGCGACCACCTTTTCCAGGCTCGCCTCGTTGCGGGCGGCCAGAACCAGATTCGCCCCCGCCTCGGCCATGCTGATGGCGATCGCTTCCCCCAGACCCTGACTTGCGCCCGTGATGATCGCTGTTTTCCCTTGCAAACTGAACCGTTCCAATGCCATGACAATTACCTCCCGCTGGATGTGTGTAGGTCGAATCGGATTTTCTGCGGAGACCGCCGGCGCCGTTTCCGGCCTGCACGACCGGTCGTTCAAGGCGGCGCTGGCACTCCCCCATTTTGATCGGCGAAAGCTCTCCCCAGAAGGTCCGTTTCCCCAGAAAAGATTAGAAACTGGAGGTGAAATCCCCCAAATTTATTATGACCCACAGTCTGACTTACGGTCACAATAGACAGGAGTAGATGCCTTGTCAAGAAAAAAACAGTGTCTCATTCTGCTCAGGATCTACTTTTTATCCAGGCGAAAATACAGTCAAGATCCTTATGTTCTAGTTGGTTTGAGGCGCCAAAAATTGTTTTGACAATCTATTTTTTTCGGCAAGTCTGGACAGGACAGCGGGACAGGAAGGGGGGTTTTTCGGCTCGCTCAGCGGCGACGTGCTCGGTCGGCGCGCCGGGAAACAGGGCGGGCGGATGCAGCAAGGCACCAGCCCGCCCGGCAGAATGGCCAGACTTCGCGGGAACCGAAGTGATGAGAGAAGCTGATCAGCGTTCCGCCGCGGCTTTCAGCCCTCTGAACATCAGGGCGTACGCCGCGCGGAGAAATCCGTCCACGGCCGCTGCGCTCTCCTGGTCGGTGCTGTAGACGCCCTTGTAGTCGATGCGGCAGCTGGCCGGTCCGGTTTCGGTGAGGGTGCCGATGGCGTTGTACGAGTTCATTCCCGGGGGGAGTTCCCCGACGATCGAGAGTTTCCAGGTTTTGGTCTGCGCATCGAGATGGTCCAGGCGCTCACTGATCGGCTTGGGAAAGCCTTCGTTGTAAATGTGACGGATCATCCCGACCCCCTGCCCCTCGTTCTTCACTCGGGCGATTCTTACCGGCCCATCCTTGGGCCACCAGGCCTGGATATTGCCGTAGTCTGCCAGCAGGGACCAAACCGCGGCGGCGGGAGCATTGACATCCTGGGATGTGGTAATTTCGGCCATGATCGATTTCCTCCAGCGTTAGGGTGAGCGGATGACGGTTCCCGAAACCAGGGAAACCGTGCCAGCCGCCTGTGTGTCAACGGCCGGTAAATTTGGGCTTTCTTTTCTCCTTGAAGGCCTGGCGTCCCTCCTTCACGTCCTGCATGAGGAGCAGGCCCGGGCTTAAAAGGTCCTCCCAGCGGTAATCGTCATCCATGCCGCGGTGCATCATCCGCCGGATCACCTCGATAGGGAGTTGCGGGCAAGCCGCAATCTGATTGGCGACCCGCAGAGCTTCGGTCAGGACCTGGTCGGGGGGGACCACCGTATTGACGATGCCGAACTTCTCGGCCTGATGGGCGTCGATCATCTGGCCGGTGAGCAGAAGCTGGGCCAGCCGCTTCCTTCCGACCACCTCCCTGGCCCGACCGAGCATGATCACGTGGACCGCGCCGAAGGTCGCCCCCGGCAGAGAAAACTTGGCCTTTTCCGAGGCGATGGTGATGTCGCTGACAATCGCCACTTTGCAGCCGTAGCCGATCGCCGCTCCGTTCACCGCCGCGATGACCGGCTGGCGGATATTCTCCAGACGTCGGAACGCCGTGGCGTCGATGCGGATGTAATCGGTCGACTGCTTCAGATCGTCGAAATCAAGCTCCTCCAGATCGGCCCCGGCGCTGAACGCCTTCTCCCCTGAGCCGGTAATGACGACCGCGCGGATCTCGTCATCCGCGTCGATGCGGCCGAGCAGCCGATCCAGCTCCTTGTACATGGTGGTGTTGCAGGCGTTGAGTTTGTCCGGCCGGTTCATCGTAATGACGGCAACCGCGTCTTTTCTCTCATAGAGAAGCGTCTCGAATTCTTCCTTCATCGGGTGAACCTCCTGAAAGTCTTGGCAGATGCGGGCCTTTTGGCCGGCACGGGGGAACGTTCAAGACGAGGCGGAATACACCTCAATCTATTATGACCAGCGGTCGGACTAGTGGTCAAAATAGGTCCGGGGCATTCAGTCTGTCAAGAAAAAAACGGTGTCTTTTTTTAGCGAAGAGGGGCTGCTGGGCAATCGTCAGGAGGGGTGAAGATCCACTATCTACTTATTCGGGAATGGAAATTTGAATTGCCGGCTGCCGCCTTGAGAGTGCTAAGGATCGCGACCGGGAGCGCAACCCGCCTTAAACAAATGAAGGAAAATGGGATATTTTTCCAGGAATTAAACAGGGTACTACCTGAACAGAGTGGGAAAGCTGAGAAGCTGACGCCGGGAACCGCCACGGCCGTGCGTCGCGCCAGCCGGCAGCCGCGACCCGGGGAATAACCACACCTTATGCCATCTGGACCTTCCCGGGGACTCTGATTCCGAAATCGGGAACGCATTCTTTGTCCAGCATGCGTTCCAAGATATGCTGGATCGTGGAATGGATCCGCATTTTCCTGGCCGGGTTTGCTTCACAGCAGATCTGTTTTGCATACAGATCCAGAAGGATGACCAGTGCTTCGGCCATTTCCGAGGCGTGCGGGACATCCAAAAGACCTTTGGCCGACCCTTCTTCCAGAACCCCCGCCAGCAAGGGGCTCATTTTTTCCATGGCCGTTTTGATCAGTTGGTTATACAGAGTCAGGTTGTTCTCATGGTAGACGAATTTCCAGATCTTTTCGTTTTTGTTCACATCATGGTTGATCGCGCTTAGCATCGTCTTTATGCGGGCATAGACGTCCTCTCCTTTGGCGTCATGGGCGCTTTGCAAATCGCCCTGCGTATCGCTCAGGAGTTTTTCGCTGACGGCAACCAGAAGCGCTTCCTTCGATCGAAAATGGTAATAGAAGGTCCCCTTGGCCAGCTCAAGCCGATTCACGATGTCGCTGATGGTGGTATTGTCATAGCCATGCATCAGAAACATCTCCTCGGCGACGGCAATCAGTTTGTTGCGCCGCTCGATCTCGACCTGCCTGGACACCCTGGGCATAGAGTTTTCCCCTCGATTGTTTAAGTCAATGGGTGAACAGGAATCCACCACCCTGCCAGGATAACGCACTGTCGAGCGGGTGGCCTCCACCCGGACGGCCAAGCCGAAGCATCCTGACCACGAGTCATAATATGCCGGTCGGTTCCAAGTCAAGCAGAAATGTTGCTTGTCTTATCCTTCATCCCACCGCGCCCACACCTCCGACCGGAAGAAAAAACCGCTCCGCGACTTGACCATGACTCGCACGAGTCCCTATCCTGGAAGAAGGCAAAGCGCACCTCTCACCGACTCGACCGAAAACCGGGGGGAGGGAATCGACGGTGTAGACCCAGCGGGTTTCACGCCTAAGCTGTTTATCCCTTGACATGACCGGAGGACATGCGATATTAAAAGACATGATGTAACGACCGGTCGATTGGTCCCCTCCGGCCGATATTGTCCGTTTGAAGGGTCGGCTCGACGCCGGGTTCCCCAGGGGAAACAAACCAGGAAAGGGTAAATTGCTATGGCACGCGAAGCCTACATCTTCGACGCAATTCGAACTCCCCGCGGCAAAGGAAAGAAAGACGGCTCCCTGTACGAAGTCAAGCCGGTTACGCTGCTGAGCAACGTTCTGTGCGACCTGCAGGAACGCAATCGCCTTGACACCTCGCAGGTCGAGGACCTGATTATCGGTTGCGTCACCCCGATTGGCGAGCAGGGGGGGAACATTGCCAAAACGGCAGCCCTGGCGGCCGGGTGGGACGAGATTGTCGCCGCCTTCCAGCTCAACCGCTACTGCGCCTCGGGGCTGGAGGCGGTGAACCTCGCGGCGATGAAGGTGCGCTCCGGCTGGGAGGAACTGGTCGTCGCCGGCGGCGTCGAATCGATGTCCCGGGTCGCCATGGGCTCGGACGGCAGCCCCAACGCCTTGGATCCGGAGACGAGCATCAACACGGCGTTCATCCCCCAGGGCGTGTCTGCCGACCTGATCGCCACCCTGGAGGGGTTTTCCCGCGAAGACGTCGACCGCTTCGCCCTCGAATCGCAGCGAAAAGCGGCCGCGGCTTCGGAAAAGGGTTACTTTGCCAAATCGCTGGTTCCGGTCAGGGATCGCAACGGCCTGACCATCCTCGCCCATGATGAATTCATCCGCAAGGACGCCACCATGGACGGCATGCGGCAGCTCAAGCCCTCTTTCGAGGCGATGGGCGCCGCCGGCTTCGATGCCATCGCGCTGACCAAATATCCCCAGCTCAAGGCGATCAACCATGTCCATTCTCCGGCCAACTCCTCCGGCATCGTCGATGGCGCCGCGGTTATCCTGATCGGCTCCGAGGCCAAAGGGAAGGCCCTTGGGCTCAAACCCCGCGCCCGCATCGTCGCCGGGGCGGTGACCAGCACCGAGCCGACGATCATGCTGACCGGGCCGACCGCCGCTACCCGCAAAGTCCTCGCTATTGCCGGCATGAGCCTTGACGACATCGATCTTTTCGAGGTCAACGAGGCCTTCGCCGCCGTGGTCATGAAGTTCCAGCGCGACCTGAATGTCCCGGACGAGAAGGTCAATGTCAACGGCGGCGCCATCGCCATGGGTCACCCCCTGGGCGCCACCGGGGCGGTGATCCTCAGTACCGTTCTCGATGAGCTCGAGCGCCGGAATCAACGCTATGGCCTGGCGACGCTCTGCGTCGGCGGCGGCATGGGGATCGCGACCATCATCGAGCGGCTGTAAACGACACTTGAATACCAACCAATAATCGACAGGTGGGACCTATGAGCGGATTTCGCTATGAAAAAGACGGTGACAAAATCGTAACCATCTCCCTGGATCTGCCGGCGGGCCCGGTCTCCAGCGAAACCATCTCCCGCAGTCTCGATGAAGTGATCGCCCGTCTGGAAAGCGACGATGTCGCCGGGGTGGTCATCGCCTCCGGCAAGGAACCGTTTTCCTCCAGGGCGAGCGCCCGGGAGCTGCTGAACTTCCCGAAGCTGAGCCGCAAGGACGTTTATGACCGGCTGGCCGCCCTCAAGGTCCGGTTGCGGCGGCTGGAGAGCCTCGGCAAACCGGTGGTGGCAGCGATCGGCGACAATGCCCTGGGCGCGGAGTTCGAGATTTTTCTCGCCGCCCACCACCGGGTCGCCGTCAACCGGCCCGACCTGCTGATCGGTCTTCCCGATGTCGCGGCCGGCCTGCTCCCCAGTCTCGGCGGCCTGGTGCGGCTCGTCTACCTGCTGGGTCTGGAAAAGGCCCTCCCCCTGCTGCAGGACGGGGTGCGTCTGAGCCCGGAGAAGGCGTGTGAAGTCGGCCTGATCAATGAACTGGTCGCCGATGCCGACGATCTCCTTTCCCGAGCGAAAACCTGGATCAAGGCGAACCCGGCCGCCGCCCAGGCGTGGGACAAAAAAGGCTACCAGATCCCGGGCGGGACGCCGGCGCACCCGCGCATTGCCCAGATGATCATCACCGCCCCGGCGATTTTGAGAAAGAAGAACGATCCGACTCGCCCCACCCAGGAAGCGATCCTCTGCGCGGCGGTGGAAGGCGCCCAGGTCGATCTCGACTCGGCCCTGCGCATCGAGTCGCGTTATCTGGTGGAGCTCCTGTTCTCGGGGGCGAAGGCGTAGTCATCATCCGCCGAACCGCCCCCCGGGCCGCATCCGCAACCGGAGTTCCCATGAGTCAAAACCGACAGATTATCCTGAAACAACGGCCCCAGGGGGCGATCAGGGAAGCCGACTTCGCGGTGCGGGAAGCCGCCGTTCCGCTCCTCGAACCGGGTCAGTTTCTGGTACAGAACAGCCATTTCTCTCTCGATGCCGGCTTTCGTAAATGGATGAACGAGGGGGCGGATGACAACTACCTGACCGCCATGCCCCTCGATGCCCCGGTGCAGAGCATTGTGCTGGGCCGGGTGGTGGAATCGCACCACTCGTCTTACCCTGCCGACACCCTCGTCCTGGGGCGCTCGGCATGGGAATCGTACAGCGTTTTCAGCGACGCCGATTTCGTGCAGAAACTCGCCGTCGACTCTTCCTTTCCCCTCCATGAATACCTCGCCACTCTCGGCCCGACCGGACTGACCGCCTATTTCGGCCTGCTCGACATCGGCCGGCCGAAGGCGGGGGAGACGGTACTGGTCAGCGCCGCCGGCGGCGCCGTCGGCTCGGTCGTCGGACAGATCGCCAAAATTCTCGGCTGCCGCACCGTCGGCATCGCCAGCTCGGCGGAGAAGTGTCTCTGGTTGAAAGAACAGCTGGGCTACGACGCCACCATCAACCACCAGGCACCGGAAGGGCTGGAGCCCCAGCTCCGGCGTGAATTGCCGGAGGGATTTGACATCTACTTCGACAATGTCGGCGGCCGGATGCTCGACCTAGCCCTGCTGCACATGAAGGAGCGCGCCCGCGTCGTCCTTTGCGGGGCAATTTCCGAATACGACAAGACCGGTGAACATACCGGCATCCATCACCTGTGGGAGTTCATCACCAAGCGGGCAATGGCGGCCGGATTCATGTTCAGCGACTACGTCGAGGAATATCCGGCGGCAATTCAGCAGATGGCCGCCTGGATCGGCCAGGGGAAGCTGAAGAGCGTGGTCGAAATATACCAGGGTATCGAGGCGACACCGAGGGCGTTTTGCGACATGATGGAAGGGAGAAACCGCGGCAAATGCATTGTCAGGCTCTAGCCGGGTGCAGCGATCCGGCAATTGACAAGCAGGCGATCACCGAGGTGATCTATCGGTACCCGGGCATCGGATTCTGATCAGAGAACGGGCCGGGAGCGACTACTCCTACCAGGTTGTGGCCAATCTTCTGCGCAGAGCTGCGCTCCCGAGAAAAACCGGGACCCTTCGACGCACACCGACCTCCGACTCACAGCGGCACTGCCGCGGGCTTCTGCAGGAAGGCTTTGAAGGTCTCCGGAACTCTCTCCAACCGCCTCTGGTCGTAATCGAAGAAGAGCATAGTCATTTTGGCTCGTGCCGCTTCCTTTCCGGAGCTCTCCTTGACCAGGCGGAAGATGAGGTCGAACCCGTAAGGTCCGTTTTCGAAGAGCGCCAGGTCGACCCGCAAACTTTCGCCGTACAGGGTCTCGGCCGTGACCAGCACAGAGAATTCCGGATTGATGAAGCCCGGCTTTTCGATATATCCGGAGAAACCATGCTCGCGCAGGAAATGGAAAAAAGCTTCGTTCAGGTAAGCGACCAGCATGTGGTTGCCCAGATGCAGCCCCCCCCCTAATTCGCTCAGGCGGACCTGCAGCCGGGTAGAATAGCTGAAAGTCTCTGGTAGATCGATCTGAAGCCTGGCCATGGTCTCCTCCTGTGCTAGCTGAGCCGGAAGAAAATCCTGCCGTCCACGATCTCCCTTCGCACCAACCCCTGCTCCTGCACGTATTTCAAATGAGCGATCGCCTCGCCGGTTGCAAACCATCGCTGGGCGACATGCAGACGTTCCCAGGAGGAAAACCGGATATCCCAGCTCATGCGGGCGGCCACCTGGTAAGCGTCCTGCCCGCCAGCGGCCAGGATTGTCAGGACCTCCTCGGCCCGTTGCCGGTGGTGTTCCTTGAGTTCGGCGATCCTCTGCCGATGGTTGCCGAAGAGCCGGCGATGCCCCGGCAGAACGAGATCGATCTCGAGGCCGGCGATCTTGTCGAGGCTGGCGAGATAATCGCCCAGGGCATTTTCCGTGTCGGACCAGAGCTGGATGTTGGGGCTGATATCGATGAAAAGATGGTCACCGGCCACGAGCAGTCTCTTGCGCGGCTCGTAAAGGCAGATATGCCCCTTGGTGTGCCCCGGGGTTTCGACGCACCGGAACTCGTAACCGCCGACCGCCAGCAGATCCCCCTCGGCCATCAGCCGCAAGTCCGGCTTCCATTGGCCGCCGAAGCGGATGCCGGGGTGGAAACTCAGGCCGTTCCGCAGTTCCTCGGCGGGGAATCCCGACAGGATGGCGTATCGGAGCATGGCGCCGATGCCGAGATCACCCTCGATCAGTTCCGCTTCCGGCCGGTTGAAATAGATCCTAGAGACGCCCGGCTTGGCGAAACTGGAGATCTGGCTGAAGTGGTCGGCATGCAGGTGGGTGATGAAGAAATCGGTCTGCCAGAGGTCTATCCCGAGCTGCCGCAGCCCTGAACGCAGCGCCCGGCGACAATCGGGATGATTGAGACCGGTATCGATGATCAGGTTACGATCTTGCCCCCGGACCACATACGAGTTTAAACTCCTGAGGGGCGTCGCCGGCAGCGGGATCTCTATCCGGAAAAGGTCTGCGGCGATCTCTTCGGCCATGATTCCCTAAGGATGCAAACCCGGCCCGCCGGTTATCGACAGACCCGGCCTGGAGTGTTGCGGGAGGCCGTCGCGCCGGGCTGGCGGCATGAACCGGGTCGGCATAGTTCAACTCGGATCGGTTGTCGCCGGCAAGCCGTCGGCACCGAGCGATCCGTAGGCGGTTGGAAAAATTTGGGGGGCAGAATCGCCCCCCATTCAGGAGGAGAGCTGTGAGCCGGGCCCGTTAGCGGAAGGACGCGGCCTTTGAAACCTGCGGTCGATCTTTTCCCTGGCGGTCAGAACCCCGAAGAACTGGTTGGCGATCTCCGAAATCGAGAGCAGCCCGCCTTTTTTGTACCAGATGGTCGGCGAATTGCACATCCCCATGATCGCCTTGGCCGCCACATGGGTGTCGATGTTCTTGAACAGACAGTCATCTTCTTTTTTGATCTGGTCGACGATCTTGACCAGCATGTTCTCGTACTCACGCTGGTAGTTTTCGATGATCCGTCGGCTTTCGGTGCTGAGGTAGCGTGCCTCCCGGATATTCAGGGTGTAGACATCCCCAGACTTGGCGATGATCTGCAGATGGAAGCAGATGAACTGCCGCAGCTTTTCGACCCCTTTCAGACTCCGGTCGTTCACCACCGGGCTGAACTCGGCGATCGCCGAGGGTATGAAATTCCCCAAAATGGCGAGCAGAATCCCTTCCTTGCTCTTGAAATAGTGAATGACCGTGCTTTTCGAAACCTTGACCTTTTCGGCAATCATTTGCACCGAAGTTCCGCTATAACCGTTTTGCATCATAATCTCGGTTGCATCTTTTATCAGCTTTTCATAGGTGCTGATCATGTGGGGTCCCCTGGTGCTAGAAGGAGGAAGTCGTCCTACCCTGCCATGGCAGCGGGTCCCGGCAGCACACACTTAGTTGATGTGCAGGGATGTTGCAATCGGGTCGACCTCATTACTAGATCGAACGGTTGGTATATTTATAACTATGTTTTAAATACTTGTCAACAAGAGAGTTGTGCGAGAGGCATTCTGTTTTGCGGCCCGTTTTGGAGCGGCCGCGCAGACGCCCCATCCTTGACATGAGGTAGTCGGGTAAGTTGTCCCATTGAATTTCGCCAGACACCTAGCAGCCAATCTCCTCGCACCTTAGCAGCCCTGCCCCTGCGAAAAAGGGCCACCCCATCCCATAGATGAAATCGCTCTTTCTTTTTGTCTGAAAAGTCCGGTACCGAGACCGCAGGAAAATTGAGCTGCCCACCGGTGATTTGTGGGACGGGGGTCGACTCCGGAGACGAAAGCTAACTTTCTGCGAAAGAATGGCATCGCCTGACAAAAGGCGCTCGGACCCTCTGAAGGCCCTCCTCCCGTTCCACCAGTTCCTGTCCCCCAGGGGCCGGGACCAGGGCTTTGGTTTTCGGTGTTAGGGGCGAAACCCGGTTCCAACGATTCTGAAAAGATAGACGGGGGTTTCAAAACAACTCCCCACCCGTGGTGGTCATGACCAGCTTCCCGTGTCTGACCCCTTTGACGCCGATCAGCTCGTCGGCGATCTGCTTGATCACCCGCGACGGCCCGCGCACCACCAGGACTTCCAGGCAGTTGTGCGCGTCCAAATGGACATGAAGGGCGGAGATGATCCGATCGTGATAGGTGTGCTGATGTTCGGTCAGTCGGTCGGAGAGGTCGCGGATGTGATGATTGTAGACCAGAGTGATGGTGCCGACCGTATCTTCTTCGCCGGCTTCCCACTTCGACTCGACGAGTGACGAGCGGATCAGATCACGGATTGCCTCGGACCTGTTCATGTACCCCTTCTGTTCGATCAGCCGATCGAAACACACCAGCAATTTCTCATCGAGCGAAATGCCGAATCTGACGGTCTGGCCCATTGTCGGCTACTCCTTGCCCGGGTTAATATCAGACCAGAGATGATAAGCTATTTTGCCGCCGGATCAACCTGTTTTCCGTCGCGGCCGGCTACTCCTCACGGGTCTCCGGTTCGTGACGGTGAAAGAGGAAGTGGCCATGACGGTGGCGGTGCAGGCTTTCTCCATGGCGATGCAGGTGCTCATGGATGAGGTTGGTTCTGAGCAGCAGCTCCTCGTCGGCCAGGATGTCCGCGGCCAAGCCGATCTTTTCCACCCGGTGCTCTTCGGACAGGAGCGCAACGGTCATTTCCAGATCGGCCACCAGCGTGAGATCATGGGTGGCGACGACAATTGTCTTGCCGGCCGCGTTCAGGGAGTGGAGAAGGTCGATGAAAAACGCCGCCGACCGGGGGTCGAGACCGTTGGTCGGCTCATCGAGGAGCAGCACCTCGGGGTTCATGGTGAGGATCGAGCCGATGGCCACCCGTTTCTTCTCCCCGCCCGAGAGCATATAGGTCGGGCGGTCGGTGTGGTGCTCCAGGCCGATGATTTGCAGCACCTCGTGCGCCCGGTCCAGGGCCTCCGCTTCGGAGATGGCGAGTTGCAGAGGTCCGTACATCAGCTCGTCGAGGACGGTCGGACAGAAGAGCTGCACGTCCGAATCCTGGAACACATACCCCACCCGCTCCCGGAAATAGCGCAGGAAGCCAGCATCGCGCAGGGTCCGCTCGCTCACCTCCCGGCCGTGAAAGCGGATCGTTCCGGAGCGGGGGAAGATGAGCCCGTCAAGGAGCTGGAGCAGGGTCGATTTGCCGCTGCCGTTGGCGCCGATGATGGCGAAGCGCTCGCCCGCCCCGATGGCGAGGTCGGCCCCGGCGAGGGCCGGGATTTTGCCGAAATAGTCATAGTGGACCTGCTCCACCGAAAAAAGAGGGACCATCATCTCCTCACCAGTAGAAAAAAAGAAGCCACACGGTTGCCGCTGTCAGGACGGCGCCCCAGTCTGCCGACTTCAGCTTCCGGAAGGTGTACCCGGGCACCTGGTGCTCGAAACCCCGGGAGCGCATCGCCTTGAAAATTTCATCGCAGCGCCCTTGCGTCTTGTGGAAGAAAAATGCCATCCGTTCGGCGGCCCAGCCTCTCGTCCTAGCCGCATCGAGGGAGCCCAGGAGCCGACTTTTTTTGGCCAGGTGCATCTCCTCCAGGGTGCGGGCAAAGATGAATACATACTTGTAGGCGAGAGCGATGACGGCGATGAAGCTCTCCGGGACGCGCAGGACGCGCAGAGCCTTGAGCAACTCGGGGAACCCGGTCGTATGCAACACGAGCAGGGAAAAGGAGACGGAGTTGGCGATCCGCAGCGTCAGCAGGGCCAGGCCATGGAGCCCTTCCCGGGTGATGCCGATCGTCTGCGGGATATGATAGAGCCAGAGGTGGTAATCCCGCCGCAAGTGCAGCAGCGGCAGGATAGGTTCACCTCCGGTGAAGAGGTTCAGGACGGACGGCAGCGGCACCAGGACACCGAACAGGAACGCTGCCCCGAGAATGCGGCGGTAAAGGGGAGCGAGATCGACCCGCGAGCCGAGGAACAGCAGCAGAATCAGGAGGGCGATCCCCAGTTGGGGTGCGAGCATCCTTTTAAGGCTGACCAGCACCAGGAAGGAGGCCAGGAGCAGGAGCTTGACCCGCGGGTCCACCCGCTGGAGCAGGCCGTCGCGGCGGGAGGACTCCCATTGCAGGTAGCTCTCCCTGGTGATCCGGGCGAGGTGGTGGATTCCCCTCTCTAGAAACGGGGTGCGGACGGCCAGGCCGGAAAGGGGCGGCGGCGGGCGATGCGCGTTCTGGTTAAGAAAGGGGGGGAGGTCCATGGAGTTCCGTCGTTTCGGGCGACCACCATGTGACCTCCGGGGGATGAAGCCCCGGAAGCCGGAAGCCTTCCGTCGGTGTAAGCGCCGAATCAGAAACAGAAGGAGACGGTCGTGATCAGCCGGTACTTCTCCAGCCCCTCGGCTCCCTGCTGATCGCTCTCCTCGTTCAGGCTTTTCCAGACCGGCAGTTTGACCAGCATCCTGAGGTTGGCGTTGCCGGGGAGAGCGAACCGCAGGCCGGGGGAGACGTAGAGGATGTCTCCGCCGGTGCCGTCCAAACCTTCACCGTCTTCGCGGTCCCGGCCGAGATGCAGGTAGTTCAGCTCCAGGATGCAGGCGACCTTGGAGATGGCGCTGCTGGTATTGCCGTAGAGTTTGTAAACCCCTGCCAGATTCCCACGCAGTTCGGAGCCGAACTGAAAATTGTCCCGCTCGGTGAAGAAGTCGGCGCTGACCTCGGCGTTGATCGTGAGAGGACCGAACGCCCGGGCGGCGGTGAGTCCCAGCGTATAGGCCGGAGCGCCGAAGCCGGGCTGCATGCCCGGGTCCACCGACCCGTCATCCAGTCTCTGTCGGTGGTCGCCACTCGGAATGCTCAGCATCGCCGATGCCGCCAGGTACGTCCGCTCCTTTCCTTCCAGGGTAATGGCGGTGTCCTCCGCCGTGTTGCGGGAAAAGCCGGTGCCCGGATCTAAATGGAAACCGTAAGTGAGCTGGAGCTTTACATCGGACAGCCCCTCGTTCGAGCCGATCCCTTCGGTCCGCTTGATGTAGTAGGGGACAACCAGCGTCCCGGTCAGAGCCGGGTGAAGCCGTAGCTCAGGTTGGCATTGAAAAAGGTAAAAGAGGACTTGTCTCCAGGATCGTGGACCTTTTGCCACTCCACATGCTCGGCCCGCAGCCCCGTCACGAGTCCGACCTCGGGCAGGGTCATGGGGGAATTGGTATCGAGGGGTGTTCCCGGCCCGAAAGCCAGGGTGACGCCACCGTGGTGGGCCAAGGCGCTCACCGGGGCAAGAAGGAGAACCAGCGCGACAATAGCATTCTTCATGTACAACCTGATTGAAAAAAAGACGAAGACGCTCTTCCTACGGCTTCTCCGGCTTGCGTGCGTCATTGCGGCGGGTCACCCATAGGGCGTAGGCGCCGAAAAGACCGAAGATAAGACTGATGCCGGTGACGAATTTCGTGTAGGTCGCTACCAGCGGCTTCTTGAAGCCCTCCAGCCCCAAGGTCTGATCGATGGTGATCTCGGTGGTGACGCCATGGAAGCCGTGGGACGACTCCCCCCAGACCTGGAGCCTCCAGACACCGGGGCGATCGGGGACGAAGCCGAGATAGCCGTTCTTGTCGGTCCGGCCGACTTGGTGCGGCTCCTGATCGCCGGGGCCGAACAGCTCGTACTGGGAGTAGGCGGCGGGATCGGTCTCCGAGTAGAAGGCTCGCACCGCCATCCCCTTCTGCTCCACCTGGTAGTTGGTGGAATGGGCATGCGCCCCCAGCGGCGCCCCTGCCAGAAACGCCAGCAGCAGCCTG
Organism: Desulfuromonadales bacterium; assembly: GCA_014860175.1. Classification (GTDB taxonomy): domain Bacteria; phylum Desulfobacterota; class Desulfuromonadia; order Desulfuromonadales; family JACZKF01; genus JACZKF01. The sequence goes on from JACZKF010000283.1 coordinate 30,374, forward strand.
AAACCTAGGCGTCCGGCAAGCCGAGTCATTGGGGCACCTCGAAGGTCAGCGTTGCGGTCACGACGACGAAATTCGCGTCCGGATCACCCGTGAGCGGCTCCCGGCGCTCCACGGTGATAAGCTGGCGACAAGGCGTAGGGGCCACCTTGACGGTTCCCTCGCGGTCGGTCATCCCGATTTGGTCGTGGTCCAGCTCGACTTTGGCATCTGCCAAGGGTGCCCCGTCGAAAAGGACCCTGACCGGGAGGGATTCACCCGCCTTGAGATCGAGCGGGTTCATCAGCGGGACGATGTCGAGCTTCATCCCTTCCAGCGGCTTGCCGGCGGCGGCCCCCCACGCCACGATTGACTTGGAGTGATGGTAGGCGCGAAAGGCTTCCACGACCCGGGAGGCCTTCCGCTTGGGGAGGTTCTTCATGCCGTAGATGGTTTTGGACCAGTAGCCGCTGTCCAAGTCGGCTAGGATGAGCGCGGCGGCGCCCGCCGGCCGGATGATGATGGCCTTGCCCTGCACCTCCCTGCTGAAGTCGAGCGATTCCCCCGCGGCGTTCAGCACGGTGATTTTTTTGATCGCGGCCGGGTCGTACTCCAGCCGTTGCTCGCGATGGCCGTAGACGACCGCATAGTCGGCCCCCCTTTTTTCGATCCAGTAATCGTGCGCCGATACGGCCGTCGGACCCAGGACGGCCGCGACGACCAGGACCCACGGAACCATCTTCGTGCCGTACTTCATTGGGGCTCCTTTCTGCCTAAGAAGAAAGAGCACCAGGGCGGTCACCGTCCCTTCGAGCGCCCCGACCACCGTGAGGTGGGGAAACATGGTGGCCGGGATGGCGACTTCGAGCGGAAACGGGAAATAGCCCGAACCGCCCTCCGTGCCGTAGATCGCTGCCTGCAGGCCGAGCATGCAGGCGGTGGAGAGGGCGCCGACGTTGATGGCCAGGTACGCGGCAACGGCACCGGCGGCGGCGCAGAGGGTCGCCGACGGCTCCCCGCCCCGACGCGCGATGGCGACGATCAGCCGGTAGCTGCACGCGCCCACGAGCGCCCCGATCACCGCGATGTTGCAGCAGTTCGCCCCGATGGCGGTGATGCCGCCGACCCCCAGAACCGTCGCCTGGATGACAAGGGCGACAGAAACGGCCACGATCGCCGGCCATGGGCCGAGCAGGATGGCAACCAGGGCGGTACCGGAGATGTGTCCGGTGGTTCCGCCGGGGACAGGAAGGACGAACATCATCGCCACCAGGCTGAATACCGCTCCCATGGCTAGGTGAGGCACCTGCGCCGTCCCCAATTTTTGCTTCACCTTTCTGGAAGCGACGCCCCAGATCGGCACCATGACGGCCCAAAGAGAGCCGTATGTCGCCGGTCCCAAATACCCTTCAGGTATGTGCATGGGTGTTCTCCTGGAAAAGGAACGATCAGGGATAGGCCCGAGTGTAGTACGAACAAGAGGAACATAACACAAAGTTACACGAAATTTTAAATTATAACACCGAAAACTCGCCCCTTGGCTTCGGGATGGATCTGTCTCCCCACGTGGAGAGCGGCACCGCTCTCGTCCGGCACGTCAATCCTGCGGAACTGTCGGTAGAAGTCGGTTCCCGTCCTATTTCTTGTTTACGATGTTGTTCGAACCGGCGTCATCCCCGAATTTTCAAGTGTCCTGTTTCTCCTGCCTCAAGAGAAAAGGGGTCATTCAATCCGAGGATTAAATGACCCCTTTTCATTCCACGGGGGATCGGGCAACGGAACCCCAATTAAGACCGCGAAGGGTCCTCGATAAGGATGCGCAGCCGTTTTCCCAATGCAGTGGCTGCCTGCTCCAGGGTGTTAAGGGTGACGGCGGTGTTCTGGGGGTCTAGCAGTCGGTTGACTGCCGCCCGGGAGGTATGCATTTTAACCGCCATTTCGGTTTTTGTCAGGCGCTGGTTTTCCATCTCCTGTTGGATCTGGTAGGCCAAAACTCGCTTGGCCCCAGTCGCCTCGACGTCAGCAAGAATGCCTTCCTCGACGAGGAAGCTACCAAAATCGCTGCCAATATTTTTAGTTCCCATCGATTTCAGCCTTTCTCTTTTTCGCAAGTCTCATGTCGTCATCAGGAATTTCCTGAGTTTTCATTATGAAGCCATGTAGGAGGATGATCTGCGGACCATGTGTGCAAAAAATCACGCGAGCAACGCGGTTTGCGAGCTTTGAGCGCACCTCTGTCAATCGGCATTGAAAATTGACCCACCATCGGCGCCCAATTTTGACCCGCCTCAGAGGGTCAGTGTTGGTCGGAACTCCTGGTTTTGATCCTCCAGCTTTCGTTCCCGGTTTCGACAATTTCGCAGTGGTGAGTGACTCGGTCGAGCAGCGCCGTGAGTGGGAACGGCGGCGAGAATGCCGACGAACTGCCGATCTCCATCGCAGCGGTCGCTGAGCAGGGTGCGCGTTTGCTGGAGGGGGACGGGCAGATCCCAGGACACAAAGGGGGCGCCATTGCGTAGCGCCCCGGGCTTGTACTTGAGCACATCCAGATAGTGCCAGGGATCGAAGACCGTCTTGTCCCGGCCGAACTGACGTCGATGCGTGCCGACCACCTCTGCGTTATGGATGAAGCTCAGCCGGTCGGCGTAGGCCCGCACCATCACTGTCTTGCCGGCACAGGTGGCCTGCACGCTTTAGCGGTTGCGATCGAAACAGACCAGCGCGGTGGGCGAGACGCGGACGGCGCTTTCCTGATACCCGTCGACGGGACCCGGACGGCCACCAGAGAGGGCTTCTCCCTGGCCGCAACCTCAGCGACCGTCTGCTCCGGGAACTCGGGATGCTTCTGGCTTGCCGCCAATTGCCGGCATTCGTCCCGCAGCCACCGGTTCAACTCGTCCAGATCGGCGAACTTGCGGCGTTTGGCAAACACTTTTGTCGGCGGTTGCACCACCGGGCTGTTGCTGACCGACTCATTCAGCAAGGAATCGGTTCGCTATACCGACGATGTCGACCTGATTATCAACGTTGTCGGTTATGCCAGGTGGGCGGCCTTTCAGGAGCGGCTGCGCGCCCGCGGGTTCCGGGAGGTTATGAACGAAGAGGTGAACTGCCGCATGCGCCTGGGGAACTCCAAGTCGACTTCATGCCCGACGACGAGAGAATTCTGGGATTCAGTAATCGCTGGTACGCGGCCGGGCTTGCCGCTGCCCAGCCCTATGAGTTGGCCGAGGACCTGACGATCCGGCTACTCACCCCCCCTTTTTTCGTTGCGACGAAATTGGAAGCCTATCTCGGCCGGGGCAATGACGATCCCCAAGGTAGCCATGACATGGAGGACATCCTTACCCTCTTTGATGGGCGCGAGGAGGTCATCCGGGAGATTGCAGCCGCAGATCTGGATCTGCAGACCTTCATTGCTCACCAGATCGACCTGCTTCTGGCCAATGACGACTTCGATTACGCGGTTCAGGCGGCCGCCAGAGGGAACCGAGATCGGCAGATGCTCATCTATGAGCGATTGGAAGCGGTCAGCGACTTGGCCAAGGAGGCTTGACCCGCGGTGGAATAAATGAGGATAAAGTCTGTTGGGGTATATTTGGGGGTATTTCAACCAACTTTATTATAAGCATCTCTGTCAAAACGGATACTTGATTACACTATTAGAGTCCGGCCTTCGACCAGAAAATCGATCAAGGGCACAGCTGTAATCGGCTGTGCCCTTTTTCTTTTACAGGCCGGTGCGGATCAGCAGGGGGTTGGTACTGCGGCGGCAGGGGTATGGATTTTTGCAGTAGGTTAAGCCGATTCCATTGGCGACTTTTTCTGCTTGCAAAGACGATTGCTTGCCAAATTTTTAAGTTTCTTGACAATCCTTGGCAGATAAGGAAAGAGCATTAACGTCAAAATGAAAGTTATCCCGATCCAGAACGAGAGCATAAACATTTTATGCGTGGCGAAATATGCTAAAGAGCCGGCCATCGTTGATAAAAGCAACACAGTCAGGATCCAGGATGGAACCATGGGCATGATGAAAACCTTTCTGCTAACTCCGGGTAGACGGGGTGATGCGCCGGCCGCTGGGCGCTTTGATGAAATAAGTTTAACTAATTATTTGTTTTTTTCTGAAGTGTCAATTGTTATTTTTTCCGACGCTTTAACCGGGAAGTTAGAGGTAGGCGGGGTGGTGCATCGAGACCGAACTGGTGTCACGAAATCTTTTTGAATATTTCAGGAAGTAGGCCCACCGGTGACATCTCAGGTTCCCAGTTAATCAACCGTTCGCACCTGGAACGCAGTCCTCCAAGGCAGTAAGTACTGATCAGTAGTCGGAAAACCTTCCCCTTCTTGTTCGCATTCATTTGAAAGAATGGGCAACGTTCCATGTAGTCACAACCCATACACTCCTCCTGGTTCCGGCATGTCTTTCGGCTGCGTCAGAGAGCAGCGCTCTCCTTGGCAGATCCGAGCTCTGCCCCTTAGACGGCTCCAGCACCAGAAAGTTTGCCTTTATTAATTTTTTTCCCCATTCGGCCGGCACGCATTTTCCCTCTTGCGTGACCAACGAAGTGACCCTCTACCGGGTGCTCGGGCATTAATCCTTATTTCCTCCACAATTGTTCCTCAATTGGACGCTATCTTTCTCCATAACGAGCAACAGCTTTTCTGCCCACAAACAGGCAGGGGACGAAACAATGGCACTGCCCCGGCCCATCAGGAGGTCGTCATGAAGAAAGCGGCCACTTTCCATCCGCCCCGCGCACTGTTGATCCTTGCCATTTTTGTCTTCTCCCTGGTCTTGTCCCCTCGGCAGGCGCCGGCCCAGCAGTACGAAGACAGATATTCCCGGGAGGAGATCTCCCAGATGCTGGCCCCCGTTGCCCTCTACCCTGATCCTCTGCTGGCCCAGATCCTGATGGCCGCGACCTATCCCCTCGAGCTGATCGAGGCCGACCGCTGGGTTAAGAGAAATCCGCAGGTGCAAGGCGACGCCCTGGATGCGGCGCTTCTGTACCAGGACTGGGACCCGAGCGTCAAAGCGCTCAGTCACTTCCCCTCGATCCTGGCGCTGATGAGCGAGCGGATCACCGAGACGACCCATCTGGGCAACGCCTTTCTGGCCCAGGAACCCGAAGTCATGGAGGTGGTCCAGAACCTGCGGGCCAGAGCCCATGCCCGAGGCAACCTGGTCACCACCTCCCAGCAGAAGATTATCGTCCAACAAGAGACGATCATCATCCAACCGGCCAACCCCAGGGTCATTTTCGTGCCGTACTATGATCCGCTCCACGTCTACGGTCCCTGGTGGTATGCGGCCTACCCCCCCTATTACTGGGGTCCGTCGGGAGTCAGGCTGGGACTCGGGATTTCATACTGGCCCGGCATTCATTTCGGCTTCACTTTCGGCAACTGGAGCTACTTCGACTGGCACCGCCACTATATTCACATCGATGTCTACCAGCGGCCGAGATTCGTCCGGCAAGAGCGGTGGATAAGCACCTCCGGCCGCTGGCACCACCACCCCGTCCATCGGCGCGGCGTCGCCTACCACCACCCGGCCACCGCCGTCAAATACGGGCAACCCCCCCAGCGCGCCACCGGGATCCGGCGCGACAGCCACAACCTTTCGAATCGAAGCGATCGGGGGCGCAGTCCAGGCTTGGGGGTCGAGCGGATCAGGGTTGAGCGGGACCGGCGCGGCGACGACCGCTCCAGGCACGAGCGCGAGCGCGAGCGCCAGGACCGGGATCGCCTGGAGCGCGACTGGCAACAGCGACAAATGGTCGAGCGTGACCAGCAGGTACGGGAACGTACCGCTCGTGACCAGCAGGCACGGGAACGCGCCGAGCGCGAGAAGCAGGTGAGCGACCGTGCCGCCCCGGGTCAGCAGATACGGGAACGCGCCGAGCGCGAGAAGCAGGTGCGGGAAAAGGCGAACCGCGATCAGAAGGAACGCGACCGCTCCGACCAGATCGAAGAGGGAAAGGGAGAACGCTCACCCGGCGAACGCGGCCAGCCCGGCCAGAGAAGGGTTGACCAAGGCGCCGGCGAGCGGGGTAGCAACCGGCAGGGGGCGCAACCCAAGGCGAAGAGTCCCCGGCCGGAGCGCGACGCCGATGCCCGAACGGCAAGGCAGCAGCGCTGATTTTACTAACCGGGAGCTGCCTCCCAGGGAAAGGAAATCAAAGTCCCTTCCCACCTCTCGACGGCATGTCGGCCTGATACAGCCGTTTCGGGATGCCAGCCATGCTGGCCAGCATCATGGTGATCATCTCCCGAATCATCGGCTCATCTTCGGCCAACAGGATGCGGGCGAGGGTATTTTCTCTCCCGAGGTATTTGTGCTGTCATAGAGTCGGCTCCCCACCCAACGCACGGGGGTGTTTTCCTGCCTCCCGCCGGGGGAGGGTGAAGGTGAAGACGCTCCCCTTCCCTTCCCGGCTCCGGACGGAGATCTCCCCTCCCATCAGATCGATCAACCCTTTGGAGATCGCCAGCCCCAGGCCGGTCCCGCCGAACCTGCGGGAGAAAGAGCTGTCCACCTGGCTGAAGCTCTGAAAGAGCCGATGGCGCTTCTCCTCGGGGATGCCGATGCCGGTATCGGCGACGGCGAACTCGACAGTGTCGCCGCGGGGCCGCACGCAGACGCGGACCTCCCCCGCAGAGGTGAACTTGACGGCATTGCCGATGAGATTGATCAACACCTGCCCCAGGCGGTCGGGATCGCCAACCAGCAGAGCCGGCGTCTCAGGCGCCACCTCCAGCTCGAGCCGAAGGTTCTTTTCCCGGGCCGCCAGGGAGAACAGGTCGACGGCGCTGCGCAGGCAGCTCTGCAGCTCGAAGGGCTCTTCGTCCAATTCGACCCGGCGCGCTTCGATGCGGGAGAAGTCGAGAATATCGTCGATGAGCGCCCGCAGCCGCCGGGCCGACTGATCCGCCAGGTCGAGCAGATGGCGCCGATCGGGGTTGCGGTCGATTTGCAGCAGATGTTCGACGGCAGCCATGAAGACGGTCATGGGCGTACGGATCTCGTGGCTCATGTTGGCCAGAAATTCGCTCTTGGCGCGATTGGCCGCGTCGGCCGTCTCTTTCGCCTGGCGCAGCGCTTCTTCGGTCCGCTTGCGTTCGGTGGTTTCGAAAAGGGAAAGAACCAGGCCGGTGACCACGCCATCCCGGTCCTTGACCGGCGCCAGGGTCCAGTCCCAGTAAGTCACTCCGCGCTCGGGCTGATCCGGAAATTCGAACGGTTTGTCGTGATACTCCACCGGCATGCCGGTGTCCCGTACCCCGGCGAAGATCGCTTCATTTTCCGGGTGCGGATACAGGGTGAAGTGGTTCTTGCCGATCATTTCTTCCGGCGAGTAGCCGCAGGCCGCGGCATAAGTGACATTCACGCGGACAAAGTTGAAATCGAGGTCAAGGTAAGCCAGATGGGAGTTTTTGACACTGTCCATCACCGACTGCAGAATGTCTCTTTCGCGCTCCAGGAGATTCTCCTTCTTCTCCTGGTCCTGGCTGATATCAGGACGGTTCCCTGCCAGATCCGGAAACGCACCGGCTTCCCCTTCCAAAATGCGGATCTTTTCTCTTAATCGCCGGATCTCAACCTGCAGTGCCTCTGCCCCGGACGGCAACTCTTTCATCTTTTTTCCCTTCGAGCTTTGACCCAAAATTCTCCCGCATTGTAGAAAGACGGGCGGCAATGAACAAGAACTTTAATACATTATTGGGGGAGCCAGGCGGGGCGCGAAAGAAATCCTCTTGACTCCGGCGGCATTTTGCGTCAACTTTGGCGACCATATCATTCAGGCGCTCGCCAGAGCTTAAAAGGGAATCCCGTGTGAATCGGGAACGGGCCCGCCGCTGTAATCGGGGACGAAAGCCGCACGAAGTCACTGTCCGAGGGAATCGGATGGGAAGGCGCGGCCGGTAGGATGAGCCGAGAGTCAGAAGACCTGCCTGAATAAGAAGCGGCCCCCGTGGACCGGGGCGTGCAGATCTCGTGGATAAAAAGGGAATCCTCGGATCGATACTCTATCGGTCCGGGGATTTTTCAGTTTCCCGGGCCTCCTTCAGGGAGGAAACAGAATGAACAGGAATTTCGGTAGCTTAACCATTGGCTTGGGCTTGACGCTGCTCCTGGCGGCGCCGGCCGGCGGCGAACAGGCGGTGATGCTGGAGGAAGTGGTGGTCACCGCCAGCCGCATGGCCGAAGAGACGGCCACCGTGCCGGCCAGCGTCACCGTCATCGGCGCCGACGAGATCGCCGGCAGCACGGCGCAGACCGTCCCCGAACTGCTCAAGGGGATCGCCGGCATCGACGTCGCCGACTTCACCGGTACCGGCCGCACCACCCGGGTCGACATCCGCGGCTTCGGCGAGACCGCTGGCGCCAATACGCTGGTGCTGGTCGACGGGCGGCGGATCAACAGCCCCGACCTGAGCGGCACCGACTGGACCAGCATCCCGCTCAACCGCATCGAGCGCATCGAAATCGTGCGCGGCGGCGGCAGCGTCCTCTACGGCAACAACGCCACCGGCGGCGTGATCAACATCCTCACCCGGCAGGGGGCGCCGCAGCCGACTCTGAGCGTCGAGACGACCTTCGGCAGCTACGGCTATGCCAAGCAGGCGCTGGGGCTCGCCGGCCGCCAGGGGAACTGGTCGCTGCAGCTCGATGGTTCATATACCGACACCGACGGCTACCGGGACAACGGCGAGTTCCGCAACAAGACGACGGGGGCGAGCCTCGCCTACGACGCGGACCGCTACGGAATGCGGCTCTCCGCCGGCTACAAAGACGACCGCTACGGCCTCCCCGGCGCCATCGCGCAGGGGGAGCGGCGCCGCAGCACCACCTCCCCGGACAATTTCGCCGAAACCCGGGAGCGCTACGTCCAGCTGACCCCCTACCTCCTTTTCCCCGACGATTCCGAGTTCTCTGTCGCCCTGCGGGGGCGCAAGGCCGATTCGATCACTGAATACGCTGGCATTGCTTTTGGTGAGCCATGGCAGTCGACCTTCGCCTACGACCTCGACGATTACGGCATCTCCCCCCAGTACCGCCGGGAGCTGACCCTGTTCACCCTCCCCCATACCCTGGTGGCCGGGGTCGACTATCAGGACAGCGACTTGCATTACAAAGAGGGATTTCTGGTCGGCCAGGACCGCCAGCGGCGCGAGACCGGGGTCTTCATCCATGACAAGATCGCCCTGCACGAGCAGCTCTTTCTCAGCCTCGGCTACCGCAACACCCGCACCCGGTATGAAATCGACGGCGGCGCCAGCGACACCTTCCACACCGACGCGGCCACCCTCGGCCTGGCCTGGAACTACGCCCCGGGGAGCAAGCTGTTTGCCTCCTACGATCGGGCCTTCCGCACCGTCCTGCTCGATGAGCTGGGAGGGGCCGGCTTCAACGAGATCCTCGCCCCCCAGATCAGCCGCCACTACCAGGCCGGGATCAGCCATCGTTTTGACGACCGGCTGCAGGGCGGGATCACCCTTTTTCACATCGATACCCGCGACGAGATCTTCTTCAATCCGGAGGTCACCGAGTTTTTCGGGGCCTGGCTGGGGGAGAACGTCAATTACGGCCGGACCCGGCGCCAGGGGGTGGAGTTGATGGCGCAGGTGACCCCGCACGAGAAGATAAAGCTGGCGTTCAACTATACTTTCATGGACCATGAACTGCGCGGCGGCCCCTACGACGGCAACGAGATCCCCGGCGTCGCCCGCCACAGCGCCGCCGCCCGGGCGACCATCACCCCGATGGCCGATCTCACCGTTGATCTGCGCGCCCGCTGGGTCGGCGACAAAAACATGATCGGCGACTGGAATAACGTGATCGAAGACGATTGGGACGGGGGCGACTACCTGGTGACCGACCTGATGGCGAGCTATAAATACCGTCCATTCACCTTCTACGCCGGGGTGAATAACCTGTTCGACGAAAAGTATTCGGAAAATGGGACCTTTGCCTTCGACTGGGACGCCTTCGACTACTACCGGGCGATCTACCCCTCCCCCGAACGCAACGTGGTCGGCGGCATCTTGCTGACCCACTCCTTCTGACCCGAAACGCCGGCGCGGCGGCTCGCCGCCGCGCCAGAAAGAAGCAACAACCTTGAACCGTTCGGCTCATCCGCTCCGCGGCGTTATCGCCGGCAGCCTGCTCCTGCTTCTCCTGATTCTGGGGGGGCTGCCGGCTTCCGCCACGGCCACGGCCACGACCCGGGAGCTGATCGATCTGACCGGCCGGACGGTGCGGCTGCCGGCCGAGCCGCAGCGGGTCGTTTCGCTGGCCCCCAGCATCACCGAACTGGTCTTCGCCCTCGGGCGCCAGGGGCTGCTCCAGGGGACGACCCAGTACAGCAGCCACCCACCGGCCGCCAGGGAACTGCCGGTGGTCGGCTCCTACATCCATCCCGACCTCGAACGCATCGTCGCCCTGCGCCCCGACCTGGTCCTGGCCACCCGCGACGGCAACCCGAAACAGACCATCGTCCAGCTCGAGCGGCTGGGGATTCCCGTCTTCGCCGTCGATCCGCGCACCCTGGCGGAGATCATGCAGACCATCACCGCCCTTGGCGAAGTGCTCAATGCCCAGCCGCAGGCGGCAGCCCTGGTCACCGGGATGAGCGAGCGCATCGACCGGGTGCGGCGTACCGTCGCTGGCGCCGACTCCCGTCCGTCGGTCTTTTTCCAGGTCGATGCCGCCCCCATCGTCAGCGTCGGGGAACAGACCTTCATCCATGAGCTGATCGTCCTGGCCGGGGGGCGCAATGCCACCGCCGGCCTCTCCCCCTACCCCCGCCTTGGCTGGGAAGAGATTTTGCACCTGCAGCCGGAGATCGTCATCATCACCTCCATGGCCGGCGGCCACACCCCGCAGGGGCTGCTGGAGGCCTGGCAGCGCTGGCCCCAACTGCAGGCGGTGCGCAACGGGCGGCTGCACGTGGTCGAAGCCGATCTTTTCGACCGGCCGACCGATCGGCTGGTGAGCGGCCTGGAGATCCTGGCCCGGATCATCCACCCCGACCTGTTTCCGGCCCGGCCATGACCAGCCGATTCCCCCCGCTGTTGCCCCGGCTGCTCCTGCTGGTCGGCTCGCTGACGCTGGCGCTGGCCGTGGCCGCCCTCCTCGGCCTGGCGGTCGGCTCCTCCGGCCCCTCGTGGCGCCTGCTGCAAGGGGTCCTCACCGGCGGCAGCGACGCCGATCCGGTGGCCGCCGCCATCGTCTGGCAGATCCGGCTGCCGCGGGTCGTCCTCGCCGCCGTGGTCGGGGGGACTCTGGCCCTGGGGGGGCTGGTCTTTCAGGCGCTGCTGCGCAATCCACTGG
>JACZKF010000284.1 GCA_014860175.1 Desulfuromonadales bacterium
GGCCAGGCGATGGTAGATGGGGCGGGCGGCTTCCAGCAGCGCCGCACGGTCCCCCTCTGCCATTGCTTTTTGCAGCCGGGGGTCGCGGGCGATCAGCTCCACGGCGGTGGTGATCGCCTTGCTGCGGCCGGCCAGCAGCTCCTCAAACAGCATCTGCACCCCCAGATTGCGGTGCTCGAGTTCGCTGGCCACCTGGCGCTGGCGAAGGGTGTAGCCGCTGTAGAGGAAGGTGCAGGCCAGAACCAGGAAGGTCAGGGAGAGAGGGACCAGGAGCTGCCGGCGAATGGGGCGGTGCATCATCGGTGCGAAATCCCTTCTGCTCCAAACAGTTCAGCGGAGGCGAGCCACCGATTTTAATCTGGCCTCCCTCCCCCTGTCAAATCCGGCTCCTTGACGGAGATTGAAAAGAGGGTAGAAGTTAAAAAAACTTTAATAGGAGGGCGAGCATGGAGGTCTATGACCCAGGTTCCCGGAGGCTCTGCAGAGCGCTGCAGCTGCTGCTCCCCATCGTGCTGGCCGCCCTGGTCGCCTGCGGCAGCAGCGATGACGATCCTGACCACCCGCTCGACCTGGTCTCCGCGCCACCTCCACTGAACGACTCCGGTGCCGAGGCGGCCCCATGGGTAGTCGCATCCCCCCCGGAAACCGAGGACAATCGCCCGCCGGTGGCTGAGGCGGGGGGCGATCGCCTGATTCGGGTGGGGACGCTGGTAGGGCTCGACGCCAGCGCCAGCCGCGACCCGGACGGCAACCCTCTGACTTTCGACTGGGCAGTTCTGGCGCAACCGGTCGGCAGCTCGATTTCCTTCTCCGGCGCCGATACCGCCACCCCCTCCTTCATCCCGCCGGTTACGGGCGACTACCTGATCCGGCTGACCGTGAGCGATGGTCAAGGAGGGGTGGCCTCCACCCGGATCACTCTCACGGCGGTGGCGCCCGGGATCAACATCAACCCGGTGGCGAGGGCTGCCGCCCCCCCGGCGGCGGTGCTCAACGCCCTGGTCGTCCTGGACGGCAGCGCCAGCTACGATCCCGACAACGAGCTGCTGTTTTTCTCCTGGACTTTTGCCGGCCGCCCCTCTGGAAGCTTTGCCATCCTCAGCGCCAACCAGACCGCCACTGCCTACTTCATCCCCGATGTGGCCGGCGACTACCGGCTGGTCCTGACCGTTCGGGATCAGCTCGGGGCGAGCAGCGCCGACACGGTGGTGGTCAGAGCCCTGCCGGCAGGAGCCAATCACCCGCCGGTGGCCGACGCCGGTGCCGATCTGCTGATCCAGATCGGCTCGCGGGTGGTGCTGAACGGCGGCGCCAGCTTCGACCCGGAAGGGCTCCCCCTGGAGTACGATTGGGAACTTTTCCCCTGGCCGGGGAGAGTCATTACCTTGGAAGGGGCCGATACCGTCACCCCCACCTTTACCGCCGGGACCGCAGGCGACTACCAGCTGCGCCTGACCGTGTACGACCCCTTCGGGGCGAGCGACACCGACTACGTGACCGTCCGGGTTCGTTGAGGCCTGCTGGCCTCTTCGCTTCGCGGTGGTCGGCTTGAGAGAGGCAAAGCCCCGGCAAACCCCCGGGGCTTTGCTGTCCGGGGAGAAGGAAAGACTATTTTTTCGGCAAAGTGGTAAAGAATATCCCGTCGCCGCGCTGTACCAGCAGCCGCAGCACGGTTCCCGGTTTGGCCTGCGCCACCAGTTTGCTGAAGCTGTCGGCATTGGCCACCGGCTGACCGTTAATCTCCACGATCAGGTCGCCGGGGCGAAGGTTCGCCTCGGCCGCCGGCCCGACCGGGTCGATGGCAGTCACCAAGGCGCCACTCCCTTTTTTCAGCCGGTAGTAGCGCTGGGCCTCCGGGGTAATATCGCTGACGGTCAGGCCAAGGGTCTCCAGGGCGCCGGTGGCCGGCTCTTTCCTCGGCTGGTCTTCCATTTTGGCCACCGTGACCGCCACCTCCAGACGCTTGCCATCGCGGTGGATACCGACGTTCACCTGGTCTCCGACGGGGGTGGCGGCGACGATCCGCGGCAGATCGCCGACGCTGGTCACCGGCTTGCCGGAAAAAAAGAGAATGACGTCCCCAGGGCGGATTCCCGCCTTGGCCGCCGGTGAGTTGATAATAACTTCCGAAACCAGCGCCCCCTTGGCCTCCTTCAGACCAAAAGACTGGGCCAGTTCGGGGGTCAACTCCTGCACCGCCACCCCCAGCCAGCCGCGGATCACCTGCCCGGTCTCCCGCAGCTGGGGGAGAATCAGTTTGGCCGCATTGATCGGGATGGCGAAGCCGATCCCCTG
>JACZKF010000285.1 GCA_014860175.1 Desulfuromonadales bacterium
CGAGGGCGAGGAGTTCGCGAAACAGCCGGTCGTACTCGGCGTCCGAGATCTGCGGGCGGTCGAGGACGTAGTAAAGGTGATTGTGCCGATGGAGCTCGGCACTCAGTTCGGCGTGACGATTGGCGGCGTTTTGGCGATCCATCGGTTTCTCCGGTCCGCCCCCTGGCGGCGGCTAGATGAACCTGCCTTATAGCACACGCCCGCGGCGACTTTCAACGACGGTCATTGTTTATTGTATTCCCGCCACCGATGCGATAAAATCACCCGCCCCTTAAACGCTGCTTGAGAACCCTGGAGAGACACGCATCGCATGCTGGAAGACCAGCTTCTGCATCTGCTCGGCCTGGCTGTATTGTTCATCTTTTCCGCCTTTTTCTCCGGCTCGGAAACGGCACTGATGGTGCTGGATCGCCTGCGGCTGAAGTACCTGGTGCAGAAAAAACGTCGCGGCGCCGAACGGCTGGCAGCGATACTGGAGAACCCGGACCGTCTCCTCGGCGCCATTCTGGTCGGCAACAACCTGGTCAATATCGCCGCTTCGGTTTTTGCCACCACCCTTCTGGTCGGAATCTATGGCGAGAGGGGGGAGCTGTTGACCATCCTGATCCTCACCCCGCTGGTTCTCATCTTCGCCGAAATCGCCCCCAAGACCTACGCCGCCCAGCATCCAGAGAAGGTCTCCTTTCTGGTGCTGCGGCCGATTCTCGCCATCATGTGGCTGTTGACCCCCGTCGTTTGGGTGGTGAGTGGTATCGCCCGGGCCATTACCCAGCTGTTCAAGGGTAGCCAGACACAGCCGATGACCTCGGAGGAGGAGATCCGCACCCTCATCTCGGTCGGGACAGAGTCCGGGGTCGTCGCCAAGGAACAGCGCAGAATGCTGCTGGGGATTTTCGAACTGACCCAGGTACGGGTGCGCGATGTGATGATTCCGCGCACCGAAATGGCGACTTTCGAGGTCAATGCTACTTTTGATGAAGTGCTGGCGCAGGTGCGCAACACCAGTCACTCGCGCTTTCCCGTCTACGAGGGGAGCCTCGACAGCATCATCGGCATCGTCCACGCCAAGGACATCATCAACTGTGTCGGGCGCTCCGAATCCTTCAACCTGCGCGAACTGCTGCGCCCCCCCTACTTCGTGCCGGAATCGAAGCGCATCGGCACCTTGCTGCAGTCGTTTCGCAAGAAGCGGGTGCATCTGGCGGTGGTGGTCGACGAATACGGCGGCGCCGAGGGGATCGTCACCCTCGAGGACATCATCGAGGAGATCGTCGGCGACATCCAGGACGAATACGATGTCGAGGAGATCCTCTATCGCGAGATCGCCCCCGGGAGATATCTCGTCGACGGCAGCATCTCTCTGCGCACCCTCAACCGACGCTTTGGTCTGAACCTGTCCGAAGAGCACGCCAACACCCTGGCCGGCTTCCTGCTGCGCAGCATGGGGACCATCCCCCTGGTGGGCGACAGCTGCGAATCCGAAGGGGCGGTCTTTACCGTGCGCAAGGTGGTCGACCGGCGGGTGGAAGAGATCGAGATGATCTTGCCTCCCCGCTCCTGACGACCCTCTGGCTCCGACAAAATTCCTCCGAGACCCCCCTTGCCGGGGGTCTTTTCATTTCTCCGACTACCGCCCTAAATCCCTGAAAACCGGAAATTTCTCCTTGACAACCCCGGGGGTGCCCTTTATAGTTTTCCCAAAATGTGGGGAAAAGTGTCTTTTCGTCCCATCAACCTAGAGAGCCACCGTGAATTTCTCCGGCGAGTACCTCAACAGCATCGATGCCAAGGGGCGGGCCAGTATTCCGGCGCGATTCCGGGACGCCTTGGCTCAGCAGGGGGACGAGCGTCTGGTGGTGACGAAAAATCTCGAGGGGGGATTGACCGCCTACCCGCCCCCCCTTTGGGAGCAGATCCGCACTAACATGGAGAATGCTCCCCCCACTCCCAAAAAAAACGCCATGATCCGGCTGCTGATCACCCCGGCCACCGAGTGCCCCTTTGACAAGCAGGGACGAATCCAACTCCCCCAGTCGCTGCGCTCCTATGCAGCGGTGGAGAAAGACATCGTCGTTCTGGGAATGTTTGACAAGATCGAGATTTACAGCCAGGCCCGCTATGACGAGGTGATGCTGCGCTCTGGTGAACTGCTGCAGGCAGACCTGCAGGCGGTCGCCAGCATGGGGTTCTGAGCATTGAGCAGCACAGAGTTCGAACACCTGCCGGTGATGCCGGACGAAGTCCTCTCCCTGCTGGCGCCGCAGCCTGGTGAGATCTTCCTCGACGGAACCGTCGGCGGCGGGGGGCACGCCCGGCTGATTCTCGAGGCGAGCGCTCCCGACGGACGCCTGATCGGTCTCGACCGTGACCCGCAGGCTCTGGCGCAGGCCGCTGCCGTCCTCGCCCCGTTCGCCGGGCGGGTTGAGCTGCGCCACCGCAACTTCGACCAGGCCGACCAGGTACTGGCCGAATTGGGGATCGCTGCCGTGGACGGCATGCTCTTTGACCTTGGAGTCTCCTCCTTCCAGCTGGATGCGGCCGAGCGGGGGTTTTCGTTTCGCCAGGACGCCCCTCTGGATATGCGGATGGATCCGACCGCCGGTCTCACCGCTGCCGAGGTGGTGAATGAGGCCGACGCCGAAGAATTGATCCGCATTTTTCGAGAATACGGAGAAGAGCGCTGGGCCGGGCGGATCGCCCGACGAATTGTCAAAGTGCGGCAGGAGCGCCCCCTGCAGACCACCTGGCAGCTGGCCGAACTGGTCCGGGATGCGGTCCCCGGCGGCCGGGTGCCATCCCGGATTCACCCCGCAACTCGGGTCTTTCAGGCGCTGCGGATCCATGTCAATGACGAGCTGACCCACGTCTCCGGCGGTGTTGTGCGAGCGATCGATCTACTTAAACCCGGCGGACGGCTGGCGGTGATCAGTTTTCATTCGCTGGAGGACCGGATCATCAAACGGCTCTTCCAGGCCGAAGCCACCAGCTGCATCTGCCCACCGCGGCTGCCGGTTTGCAGCTGTGGGCATCTCCCCCGGGTCGATCTGCTGACCCGGCGCGGGGTGCGGGCAGCGACCGAGGAAGTTGAAATCAATTCCAGGGCGCGCAGCGCCGTCTTGAGGGCGGTCCGGCGCCGGCCCTGATTTCCCCCCCTGCGGGGAATGCAGTACGAGGAGGCGACATGTCGGAAACCATTCTCAGAGCTATCCCCAAAATCAACGGATTCACCCTCCACCGGCCTCGGCTTTTCCCCCTTTTTCTGTTCATCGCCGTCCTTCTGGTGATCTCTCTTTTTTTCGTCTGGTCGCGCCTGCAGGTCGTTCATCTCGAATACGACCTGAGCAGCCTTGAGGGGCGGGTGCGTGACCTGACGCACGAGGAGCGCCGCTTGCGGGTGGAGGCAGCCAGTCTGCGCAACCCGGGGCGGATCGAGCACCTGGCCAAAAACCAGATGGGGTTGCGGCTGCCGGCGCCTGCCCAGGTGATCACTGTCGACTGATGGCCACCCCGGAGAAGTGGGTCGGTATCCGTATCCGCTTGATCGGCTTCTGTTTTCTGGTGGTTTTCGCCTTGGTGGTGGTGCGGGCGTTCCAGTTGCAGGTGCTGGGCGAGGACGAGTGGCGCAAAAGAGCCGAGCGCCAACACCAGCGGGTCATTCCGTTGACCCCGCAGCGCGGCACCATCTACGACCGCAACGGTGAGGAGTTGGCTCTCAGCATCGAGGTCGATTCTCTTTATCTTCAGCCGACCAAGGTGACCGACCCGGTACGAGCTGCCAAGGCTCTGGCCTCTTCCTTGTCGCTCCCCTATGCGGCCGTTTTGGCCAAAGTGGAGTCGAAAAAAGGTTTCCTCTGGCTGAAACGCCAGGTGTCGCAACGGGAGAGCGAGGTGGTGAATGCCCTCAATCTGGACGGGGTGAAGATCATCAAAGAGCACCGACGCTACTATCCCAATTCGGAGATCGGCGCCCAGGTGATCGGCTTCACCGGTCTCGACCCCGAAGGGCTGGAAGGGATCGAGTTGGCCTACAATTCGGTCATTCTCGGCCAGGGGGGGTACC
>JACZKF010000286.1 GCA_014860175.1 Desulfuromonadales bacterium
GTATTACGTAGGCGTCCCCTGCGTGCTGGGGGAAAAAGGGGTTGAGAAGATTCTCGAATTCCAGCTCGACGCCGAAGAGCAAGCCATGTGGGACAAATCGGTGGCAGCGGTCAAAGGGCTGGTCGGCGCCATGAAATAACCCGCCTCGCCTGCGGACTCCAGGAAGGGCAATGGCAACATTGCCCTTCTTTTCTGTTCCGGACCGTGCGGTATCCAGCTGGCCCCGACCACTTTCCACTCTTCCCCCACAGGCCTGCCGGTCGTTTTTGGATTTTGCAACCACATAAAGGAATTATCTGGCAAACCCTCCCGACTTACGCTAGTATACCGGGGTTTTACTTACCGGTCGTTTGCAACGGTCAACACGCACAAAAGGAGAACATGGGGAATGAGCAGTCCGAAAGCTGAAGCCGTCCAGAAAACGGGGGCCACTCCGCGTATCGAGGTCATCGAGAGATACTGTAAAGGTTGCAGCATCTGCGCCGAGTTCTGTCCGACCAAGGTTCTGGAAATGGAAACCTTCGTGGTCAAGGTCGTCAAACCGGAAGCCTGCATCAAGTGCATGCAGTGCGAACTTCGCTGCCCTGACTTCGCTATCAAAGTTCACACCGAATAATTTACAGGAGGTCGATCAACGTGGCTAAGAAAGTTGCTCTGCTGCAGGGGAACGAAGCGTGCGCCCATGGCGCCCTCTATGCCGGCGCCAAATTCTTCGGCGGCTACCCCATCACCCCCTCCACCGAAGTCGCGGAAGTTCTCTCCATTGAACTCCCCAAGGTGGGCGGCAAATTCATCCAGATGGAAGACGAGATCGCCGCCATGGCCTCCATCATCGGAGCCTCCCTGACCGGCGCCAAAGTCATTACCGCGACCTCCGGCCCCGGCGTCTCGCTGAAGCAGGAGTTGATCGGCTATGCCTGCATCGCCGAGGTTCCCTGCGTGATCATCAACGTCATGCGCGGCGGCCCCTCGACCGGCATGCCGACCGGCCCCGGCCAGTCCGACGTCATGCAGGCCCGCTGGGGCACCCACGGCGACCACGCCGCCATCGCCTTGGTCCCGGCCTCCTGCCAGGAGATCTTCACCGAGACGGTGCGCGCCTTCAACCTGGCCGAGAAATACCGCATGCCGGTGCAGGTGCTGTATGATGAAATCGTCGGCCACATGCGCGAGCGCATCGTGTTCCCCGAACCCGGTGAACTCGAAGTGATCGACCGCGCCAAGCCGACCGTGCCGCCCGAGCAGTACAAACCGTACGACACCTCCTTCGGCGACGTCCCCCCTCTGGCCGCTTTCGGCTCGGAGTACCGCTTCCACGTCACCGGCCTGAACAAGGCGCAGGACGGCTTCCCCACCACCAAGGCCGAGTATGTCGATGCCGAGGAGCGCCGTCAGATCTCCAAGGTGGAGAATGAGAAAGCCCGCGCCGACATCGAGAGCAATGAAGAGTATCTGACCGAAGACGCCGAGGTCCTGATCTTCGCTTATGGGTCGACCAGCCGCTCGGCCCGCTATGCGGTCAATGAACTGCGCAAAGAGGGGATCAAAGCCGGTCTCTTCCGCCCGATCACCCTCTGGCCTTTCCCGGAGAAGCGCGTTGCTCTCCTCGGCAAACAGGTCAAGGCCATCATCGTCCCCGAGATGAATCTGGGCCAGATGAACCTCGAGGTGGAACGCGTCGTCAAGGGTACCTGCCCCGTCATCAGCATTGGCCGCGTCGACGGTGAGCCGCTCAATCCCGGCCAGATCATCGCCCAGGTCAAGGAGGTCAAGTAACATGGCTTACGACTACGAAAAATCGATCCGCCCGGGTAAACTGCCCCACATCTGGTGCCCCGGCTGCGGTCACGGCATTGTCATGAAGGGGCTGATCCGCGCCATGGACAGCTGCGGCCTGGAAAAAAACAATACCGCCCTGGTTTCCGGCATCGGCTGCGCCAGCCGCCTTCCCGGATATGTCGATATGTGCACCCTGCATACGGCCCACGGCCGGGCCGCCGCTTTCGCCACCGGCGTGAAGATGGCCAAACCCGAGATGACGGTTATCTGCCTTGGCGGCGACGGTGATGGTACCGCCATCGGCGGCAACCACTTCATCCATGCCTGCCGCCGCAACATCGACATGACCTATGTCATCATGAACAACTTCATCTACGGGATGACCGGCGGCCAGTTCTCCCCGTGCACCCCGACCGGGATGAAGGCTTCCACTACCCCCTACGGCAACCCCGATCCGACCTTCGACATCAGCAAACTGGCGATCGGTGCCGGCGCCACCTTCGTCGCCCGCACCACCGCCTTCCATGCCACCCAGATCGATAAGCTGATCGCCGAGGGGATCAAGCACAAAGGGATGGCGGTCATCGAGGTACTCGACGACTGCCCGACCACTTACGGGCGCCGCAACAAATTCCGTTCGGTCGTCGACATGATGAAGAAGCTCAAGGAAAACGCCGTGCCGGTTCAGGCGGCGAGCAAGATGACCGCCGAGCAGCTGCAGGGCAAGTTCCTCACCGGCGTTCTTTACAAAGAAGACAAGCCGGAGTACATCGAGCAGTACGCCAAAGTTATCGCCAAGGCCCAGGGCCAGGCGAGCTGATCACCCCGAGAGGAGGAAACGCACCATGGCAAAACGCATTGAAATCCGTTTCTCCGGTGCCGGTGGTCAGGGCCTGATCACTGCCGGAATCATCCTGGCCGAGGCGGCCTCGATCATTGAAGGAAAGCACGCCGTGCAGTCCCAGAGCTACGGCCCTGAGGCCCGCGGCGGCGCCTCCAAATCCGAAGTCATCATCTCTGACGCACCGATCGACTACCCCAAGGCGACGATCGTCGACGCCTGCCTGGCGATGACCCAGGAGTCGGCCGACAAGTACGCCAACGGCATCAAGGCCGGCGGAGTGCTGCTGCTCGATTCCGACTTCGTCTCCCGTGAGCCCCAGGGGGACTTCAAGACCTACAAGTTCCCGATCACCCGCACCGCCAAGGAAGAGATCGGCCGTGAAATCGTCGCCAACGTCGTCGCCCTCGGGGCGGTGGTCGCTCTGACCGAAGTCGTCTCGCGCGAAGCGGGCGAGCAAGCTGTTCTCGCCAAAGTTCCTGAAGCTTTTCTCGAACTGAACAAAAAGGCCTATAACCTGGGCTACGACAAAGTAAAGGAACTGCTGAAGTAGTCCTTTCCCGTTTTTAAAGGACACAACAAAAAACGCCCGATGGGAAACCATCGGGCGTTTTTCGTTTACCCAGTTCGGTGGGGAATCAGCCGGCGAAGGCGCTCGACAAGCTCTCCTCTTCCCGGATGAAAGCTTCGGCTCGCGCCACGTCTTCCTGGCAGCCGATGAAAACCGGAGCTCGTTGATCGATCCCCTCCGGCATCAGATCGAGAATCCGCTGCCGGCCGTTGGAGGCCGCCCCCCCTGCCTGCTCAATCAGGTAGGCCATCGGATTGAGCTCGAAGAGGAGCCGCAGCTTGCCATCGGGTGCACCCTCCAGATGAGGATACAAGAAGATCCCCTTCCCTTTCAGCAGCACCTGGTTGATGTCCGGCACCAGACCGCCGCTGTAGCGCAGCTTGGCCCCCTTATCCTCCATGTAACGGACGAATTTTTCGGTCCCCGGCGTATATTTATTGCGCTGCCCACCCGGTGAATAGATGGTGCAATTCGGAGCCATCCGCAGGTTTTCATTGACCAAGGTATATTCCATAAGCTGGTTCATGGCAAATTCGTGCACCCCCGAGCCGGTGGAAAGGACCAGAGTGGTGCGCGGGCCGTAAAGAATGTAGAGGGCCGCGACCTGGTTGCGTCCGGGCTGGAGCAGGTCTCCTCCTTCGTAGATGGAGACGATAGTTCCGACCGCCAGGTTGACATCGACCAGCGAAGAACCATCCAAGGGGTCGAAAGCGACGGAATACTTGCCGTGCGGGTCGACCGGAATGATATCGGGGGTCTCTTCCGAGAGCATGTTGGCCACCACACCGGAGTTCACCAGGCGCTTGCGAATGATCCGATCGGAGAGGACATCCAACGCCAGCTGCTCCTCACCATAGAGGTTGGAGGTCCCCGCCACGCCGAGATCGCCGGTTCGAATGGCATTGATGATGTACTTGGAGGCGTCGGCAATCTCGCAGATCAGACGCGTCAGGTCCCGATCCTCCTCTTCCTCGCGCAGGTATCGTCGCAGATCGATCTGAAATTTGGTCTTTCCCGGTTCCGGCATCACGTCCCCTTTCTCCAAAAAGAATTCAATGAGTGTAGACGATAAACTTCGGGCAGGCAAGGCGATTTGCCGGGAAATTCATCCGCCCTGGTTCTTGACGACCAGAAAAAGGGCTGTATAGTCAAGCAATTGGATATTGGAGGAGGCATGAACGAGGAAAAGCCCGATGGTTTTCGTGAATCGACCGAGAAGCTGTGGCACGCCACCCGCAAGACGCTGCAAAGCGCCACTTTTCGCGCCAGTCAATACCGCAAGGTAGTCCAGAGAAAGATCGATCTGGCTTCCCTGCATCGGAAAATCTCCCTGGCGCACGGGGACATCGGCAAACTGGTCGATGATTTTCGCGAAGCGGGAACGGCTGACATCCTGGACCGGGAAGAGATCCAGACCCTTTTCCGGCGGCTCGACGGCTACAAGATGGAAGCCGCCGAGATCG
>JACZKF010000287.1 GCA_014860175.1 Desulfuromonadales bacterium
CCCACTAAACCGCGGGCGCTGCGCCCCGCACCCCGCCTTACTTCTTTGCTGGCCCAAAGAAGTAAGCAAGAAAGGGCCTTCGCCTGCGGCGGGCATTACTTTTGCGGTCGGTTCGGGACGGATCACCGCTGGTGCTGCCAACCTGGACAGTTCTTCGTAGCGCCCCCTCTTCCATGGGAGGTATTGCGGTCACCCGCTCCAGTCGCTCTTTGATGCTCTGGGCTGCTTGTTTTGTTAGTAAAATCAAGAAACCAATACGAGAACCGTCCTTTATTTTCAGGTTTTAAAACCAACAACCCGACTGCAGAAAGGAGCGAATCAGGATTGCCGCCCAAGGATGATGACTGTTCCGCTCCGGTGGAGTTGCTACGAAGAATGGTCGATCAATTCTCAATCGACGATCGACAGAGGTACAATCATCGAAACAGTGATGCCGTCCGCAGGACAACGCCCTTTTCTTGCCTACTTCTTTTGGGCGAGCAAAAGAAGTAGGGCGGGGTCCGGGGGGGCAGCCCCCGGGACAAACGCGATGAGACAAGTTATCCGCTCTGCCCAATGGGCAATCCCCCCTAAACCGCGGGCGCTGCGCTCCGCACTGGCTCCTCACGAAACCACTGGCGTTCCGGACGATTTTCTTCTATTTTCTGGCAATGCCCCGCAAGCCGCGCATGCACTTTTTGCAATATCTGCCGTAAGTGGCACGTTTGCTGCTAGCTTTCCGATTTATGACCACTTTCAAGCAGTCATCCGGATTTTCTCTGGTCGAACTCGTCGTCATCATTCTGCTCCTCGGCATTCTCTCTGCCGTGGCGATGCCGCGCTTTTTTGACCAGAGCGGGTTTCAGGAGCGGGGGCTTTACGATGAGGTCATTGCGGCGGTTCGTTATGGGCAGAAGCTGGCGGTGGCGAGCGGTTGTGCGGTGCAGGTGCGTCTTTCCAGCGGCGGTGACGCCTATGGGCTTTACCAGCGGGAGACCGATTGCACCGTTGGCGCATTTACCCGACCGGTGGCCGAGCCGGCCGGTGGCGGCGCTTACCGCAAGAACGCGGCGGACGATCCCGCCGGGCTGATCCCGTCCGTTACCATCACCTTCGATTCCCTTGGCCGGTCCGACGTGGACGGCAGCTACAGCATTGGCAGCCACTCCTTCTCCCTCGTCGGCGAAACCGGCTACCTGGCGGCGCCATGAACGGCCGGCGGCGGGTGCAAAGCACGGGTGGCTTTACCCTGGTCGAACTGGTGGTGGCTATCGTCATCCTCGGCGTCGCCCTGGCCGGCATCCTTGGGGTGATGACTCTCACCACCGGCCACAGCGCCGATCCGATGATTCAACGCCAGGCGATCGCCGTCGCCGAGGCGTACATGGAGGAGATTCTGCTGCGCCCCTTTGCCGATCCGGACGGAGTCGGCGGAGAGAGCCGTGCCAATTTCGACGATGTCTTCGATTATCATAACCTCGGGCCGCAGGCGCCGCAGAACCAGGAGGGGGCGGCCATCGCAGAGCTGACCCCCTATCAGGTCTCGGTGCAGGTGACCAACGATACCCTCAACACCGTGCCGGCGGCCCGTATCGCGGTGAGGGTGCAGCATCCGGGCGGGGTCGATTTTACCCTGACCGGCTACCGGCTGAACTGGTGAGGCGCCGCATGTTCCGTCATGGGTCGGAGAGCAGAGGTTTCACCCTCGTCGAACTGGTGGTGGTCATCGTCCTGATCGGCATCCTGGCCGCCGTGGGGGCGTCTTTCATCACCAAGCCGATGGAAGGATACGTCGATCTCAACCGCCGCGCCGGCCTGGTCGACGCCGCCGACAGCGCTCTGCGGCGGATGCAGCGCGACATCCGCCAGGCGTTGCCCAACAGCATTCTTCGCCACTCGGGGCACCATCTTGAGCTGCTGCACACCGTCGACGGCGGCCGCTATCGGGCCGAAGGGCCCGGCGACTTCCTCGATTTCACCCAACTGGATACTGGTTTCGACCTGATTGGCGCCTTGAGCGACCCGCCGCTGGCAGGCCAATGGCTGGTGGTCTACAACCTGACCGCCACCGGCGCCACGGCCAATGCCTACGCCGGCGACAACCGGGCTCTGGTCACTGGCGGAAACCTCGGCCGCGTTGACTTTGCCGCCACCAGGTTCCCTTTTGCTTCCCCTGACCGCCGCTTCTACCTGGTCGACGAGGCGGTGAGCTACCTCTGTTCCCCCAATCCGGTCAACCCGGCCGCCGGTACGCTGGTGCGGCAGACCGCCGCCCCCGGCACTCCGGGGTCGGCTCTGGTCAGCCGCCACGTCGCCGCCTGCAGCTTCACCTACGCCCCGGGGACGAGCCAGCGGGCCGGCCTGGTCACCCTCGCCCTGACTTTGGAGTCCGGCGGTGAGCAGGTGACCCTGATGCACCAGGTCCATGTGGAGAACGCGCCATGAACCGGCCGGCAAGGGGAGAGAAGGGGTTCGCCCTGGTCAGCGCCATCTTCGTCCTGGTGGTGCTGGCGGCCCTCGGGACCGTGATGGTCAAGGTCAGCGGCGTGCAGTCGCGCACCGGCACCCTCGCCCTGCAGACGGCCCAGGCCTATCAGGCCGCCCGTGGCGCCCTGGAGTGGGGGATTCACCGTGCGGTCGAGGCGCCCAACCTCTGTGACGCGACTTCCACCTTCCCGGTGGACGGCTTTTCGGTGACCGTCACTTGTCACGCTCAGACCGTCTCCGAGGGGGGGGCCAACGTTCCGATTTATCGCCTGACCGCCCTGGCCGAGCAGGGAACTTTCGGCTCGGCGAACTACGTCTCCCGCAGTCTGCAGGCAACGGCCAGCGGCGAGGCGCCGTAGAGGTGCACATGAACGGACGACAGCTATCCCTCTGCCTGCTTCTGCTGCTCCTGGCTGCTGCATTCCTCCTGCCGCGACCGGCTGCCGCAGTCTGTTCCGATTTGCGGGGGCGGGCGACCATCAACGAGGTCTACCGCGGGAATCCCTTCTTCCTCGAAGTCAAGATTCTCGATCCCACTCTCAATCTTACCGGCTGGAACCTGCGGGTCTGCAGTCAGAACCAATGCACCAATGCATTCCCTGTCACTCTCGGCAGGCAATATGGTCCATATCTCGTCTTCGACAATACCAACTCAAACAACCAACTAACCAGCACCATCCTGGACTTCAGCAAACGGGATCTTGATATTCTGCTTACTGATAACCAGGGGTTTGCAGTTGATTATCTGAATATCAATAATCATTCAGTCCAGGCCGGTGCCTGCAACAACTATCCGTATCCAACGACCATCACCGGCAGCAGCAACAGCTTTTCCATCATCCGCGACCCCGACGGCAACGGCCCTTTCGTCTTCTATGGAACGGGGAACTCCGAACCGGAGACCCCGGGAAATTCGAACAAAGACCCGGGCGGTCTCCTTCCCAAGGTCAACGGTTCGGATGTCACGGTCCCCCGCGGTGCGCCGGCAGTCTTTACCATCACTCTGAGCAAAGCCTCCGCTACCCCGACCACAGTCAGTTATCAGACGGTGGCTGATTCCGCACTGTCCGGCATTCACTTTGAGCCGGTTACCGGCAGCATTACTTTCCCAGCCAATAACACCACGCCGATAACAGTCACTGTCAATACCATTGCCGGCTCACCCCCCCCGGACGGCGTTTACTTCTGGCTCAACCTGACTGGCGCCACCGGCGCTGCCCTCAACACCCATTTCCTGCGCGGTTCCCTGGTCGGCGACCAGGGTGCAGTGCATCATTACCGCCTGCAGCACGCTGGCAACGCCCTGACCTGTCAGCGCGCCGACGTCACCGTGACGGCCTGTCAGAACGCCGACTGCTCCTCCCTCTACACCGGCGCGGTGATAGTAACTTTGACCCCATCCGGTTGGATTGGAGGGGACACTCAAACCTTCAGCGGCGGGTCGGCCCTTCTGCAACTGCGGCGCAATACCGCCGGCACGGTGACGCTGGGAATTTCTTCCGCTTCGCCGGGGGCGATCAACCCCCGTCAATGCAGCGGCGGTCCGGCCGGCGCCCTATGTGCTCTGACCTTCCACACTTCCGGCTTCATCTTTGACGTGCCGAACCTGACCGCCTGCCAGAGCTCGGGCAACGTGACCATCCAGGCGGTGCGCACCAGCGACACGACCCAGGCTTGCGTCGCCGACGGCGGCTTTGCCAACAGCACCCGGGCGGTTTCCTTCTGGACCGATTACCAGGTTCCGGCCAGCGGCAGCCGAGCCCTCACCCTCAATGGCACCTCCCTTGCCGGCAGCAGCCCCGGGACAGCCATCAATCTGAATTTCAACGGCAGCGCTACCGCCCTGTTTACCGTCAGTTATCCCGATGCCGGGCAACTGCAGCTCAATGCGCGATTTACGGGAACCGGCGAAGCGGCGGGGCTGGTGATGATCGGCAGCGACAGCTTCATTGTCCGGCCGGCCCGCTTCAATGTCGCCGCCCGGGGCGGCGACATTGAAG
>JACZKF010000288.1 GCA_014860175.1 Desulfuromonadales bacterium
GTGCACCGCCCCCCCCGATGGTGGTCCAGGATCTGCCGGCGCCCCCAAAACCCGCTTCGATGCCGGCGGCGGCTGATATCGGCAGCGCAACCCCCGAACGGCCACTGGGGCCGCTGGCGCCTGGCTGGCAGAGCGAAAGGGGGCGGCCGTGGCAGGAAGAGGTCGAAGATCTGTGCCGTAGACTCGACTCCTTCGAAGCGTCGGTGAGGGAAGTCGGCCAAAACATTTTGCATCGGGACGCGCCGCCGGTCAGGCCAGCGGACTCCGACAAAGATCTGATCCTGAACATGCCGAAATTCGACCACCTGAGCGAAAAAAAGGGTGGCTTCATCAGCGGATTCCGCAAGCTTTTTTTCAGGCTTTTCCTCTCCTGAGCGGTGGTTGCCATGAAATCGATAACCAGGTGGGTGCTGATTCCCTGTTTTTGCGTGCTGGCGTCGTCAACTTTCATTAGAGATGTTCAGGCCAACCCCAAGCTCTATCCGGGTTTTACTTTCATGCAGATCTATGACGACAACCTATACAACGATGAAGACGATCAGATCGACGAGTTGATCAGCCGCTTCATGCCTTCCCTCGCCCTCGAATACCAGGCCCCACGGCTGGAGCTCGACCTGGCCTACACTCTCGACTACCGGGTCTATGCCATGGGGGAGAGGGGCGATGAAGATGTTCACTTTCTCGAGGCGATCTCGCTGCTCAACTGGAAGGAATTTGCCTACCTGGAAATTCTCGATCGCTATTCCCGGGTTTCCCTCGACTCAAAGCGTGACTACCGGGAAGAGAGCCTGTTTGCCAACCAATCGAACCAGAACCTCTTTTCCATCAGCCCATACCTGCAGCTCAGACCGACCGCCCGCACTTCTCTCAAGGCCGGCTATCAGTACGTCAATATTTATTACGAAGAGGAGCGCGGCCAGGACAAAGAGCACCATATTGCCTTTCTGGAAGGGAGCCGGGAGCTGACCGACCGCCTGGTCGCCCGGGCGGGCTACAAATATGTGGACGAAAACGTGAAGGATTCCACGACCGAGATTGACAACGACAGACACGATCTGTGGACCGGTCTGCGCTATCAATTGGGGGAGAATTCCTATCTCTTCGGCACCATCGGCTACAGCTGGATCAGCTTCGCCGACGGCGCCGGCAAGGACGATCTGTTCTGGGATTTCGGGGCGAGTCACGACTTCCGCCTGCTGGTGGCCACCGCCAGCCTCGGGGTGCGCTATGTGGAAGACCCTGAAGGGTCGATTCTGCGGGAAGAAAACTACCGCCTGGCTCTTCACCGGGACTGGGATCGAGGGCGTCTGGCGGCCAGTGCCTCCTATGCTGAGTTTTACGACCCCCAACTCGATCTGCTCGACACCCGGCGCTACGGCGGCAGCGCCTCCTTTATCCGTGAGCTCACCGAGCGTCTGAACGGCACGGCCACTTTCAGCGCCTTTCGTTACGAAGAGGAAATCGACGACACCTGGACCCGCCGCCTGATCGGCAGTCTCGGCCTGGCCTACCAGGCGTCCAGAGACGTGACCGCCAGCCTGACCTATTACCGGATCGACTCGCATTCGCCGCAGCTGCCGGAGGACCGCTACGAAACCAACCGCATCTTCCTCGAACTCAAGAAGGTCTTCTAGTGGTCAGTCTCCCGGTGCGAAACGCCTTTACCGTCGATGTCGAAGACTTCTTCCAGGTGGCCGCTTTTCGCCGGCAGGTTGCCGTGGAACAGTGGCCGCAGTTTACCCTCCGGGTGGTCGACAATACGCTGCGGGTCCTTGACTGGATGGAGTGCCGCCAGATCCTCGGGACCTTCTTTGTCCTCGGCTGGGTGGCGGAGCGGGCTCCGGCTCTGGTGCGGGAGATTTTGCACCGGGGTCATGAGGTCGCCAGCCACGGCTACGGCCACCAGTTGATCTATGAAATCGGCCCCGACCGTTTTCGCCTCGATGTGCGGCGGGCCCGTCAGATTCTCGAAGATGCCGGTGGTGAAAAGATCTGCGGCTATCGGGCGCCGAGCTATTCGATCACCGCTCGCTCCTTGTGGGCCCTTGATATCCTCATCGAGGAAGGTTTCACCTGGGACTCGAGTATCTATCCGATCATTCACGACCTGTATGGAATCCCCGGCGGCAACCGCTTCCTGCATTGGATTCAGCGGCCGGCCGGGCAGATCCGGGAGTTCCCTATCACCACTTACGAGTTGCGCCTGGCGCGGGCCCGGGTCCGCCTGCCGGTCGGCGGCGGAGGGTATCTGCGCCTGTTGCCGGCCCCCTGGATTCGGCGGGCTTTCGAAAAGATCAACCAGGAGGAGGGGCAACCGGCCATTCTGTACTTCCACCCCTGGGAGATCGATCCGCAACAGCCGCGCATCCAGGCCCCCTGGCGCTCCCGGTTTCGCCACTACCTGAACCTGGAGCGGACCTTCGGCAAGCTCGATTATCTGGTGCGTCACCTCCCTTTCGCGCCGGTGCGGGAGGTGCTCGCCGCCGTGGAGGGGCAGGAGAGAACAGCTTTCAGATGTCACGGAGTCGCGCATGCATAAACTTCTGATCATCGAAGATGACCCGGGAATTGTAAAACAGCTCAAGTGGGGGTTGGCCAAGGACTACCGGCTGCTGTTCGCCTCCCGCGCCGCCGAGGCGATGGAACTGCTCCGGGCGCAGCAGCCGCGGATCATCACCCTCGACCTCGGCCTGCCGCCCGATGCCGGGGGGACCCGGGAGGGGTTTCGCTGCCTGGAGCAGATACTGCAGCTTCGCCCCTTGACCAAGGTAATCGTTCTGACCGGCAATGGCCAGCGCGAGTGCGCCCTGCAGGCGGTGCAGACAGGGGCCTACGATTACTTCCCCAAGCCGATCGATCTCCCCCAGCTCAAGGTCATCCTCGGCCGGGCCGCCCATGTCGCCGCCCTGGAGGAGGAGAACCAGCGGCTGCAGAAGTCGGCCCGTCCCGGAATGCAGGAACTCTCCGGGATCTTTGGCCAATGCCCGCAGATGCAGGAGGTTTTCCGGATGATCCGCAAAGTCGCCAGTTGCGACGTACCGGTTCTCATCCTGGGGGAGAGCGGCACCGGCAAGGAGCTGGTCGCCCGAGCGGTGCACCAGAAGAGCCTGCGGGCAGGCAGTCCTTTCATCCCGATCAACTGCGGCGCCATTCCGGAGAACCTGCTGGAGTCGGAGCTGTTCGGCCACGAAAGGGGGGCCTTCACCGGCGCCCAGGTGCGAGTGCAGGGGAAAGTCGAATTCGCCCACCGGGGGACGCTGTTCCTGGATGAAATCGGGGAGCTGAGCCCGGCCCTGCAGGTCAAGCTGTTGCGCTTTTTGCAGGAGAAGGTCATCCAGCGGGTCGGCGGCCGGGAAGATATCGAAGTCGATGCCCGCATCATCGCCGCCACCAACCTTGACATCCAGAAGGCCATCGAGGACGGCAGCTTCCGCGACGACCTCTATTACCGCATCGGGGTGGTTACCATCACTTTGCCGCCGCTGCGCGAACGCGGCGAGGACATCATCCTGCTGGCGAACCTCTTTCTCCAACGCTTCAGCCAGGAGATGGGGAAAAAGATCCGTGGCTTCAGTCCGGCGAGCCTGGCCGCCATCGAAGTCTACTCCTGGCCGGGAAACGTTCGGGAACTGGAGAATAAAGTCAAGCGCAGCGTGATCATGTGCGATTCGCCGGTGATCGAACCGCCGGAGCTCGGCCTGGCCGAACCGGCCGAAACCGGGCCTCAGCGGCCGGCGGTGCGCGTCACCCTGAAGGAGGCAAAAAACCGGCTGGAGAGTGAAATGGTGATCTCCGCGATCCAGAAGTACACCGGCAACGTGGCCAAAGCAGCCGAAGCGCTTGGAATCAGCCGGCCGACCATTTACGACCTGATGCGAAAACATGGCTTTCACAACAATCTCTCTTCCTGAAGGGAAAGACGATGCAGGCCGAAGAGAGACATGAAAACAGGCGCATTGACCTGTGGCTCGCCCTGGCCGTGCTGTTCGCCCTGGTCCTGGCCTTCTGGCCCGCCTGGAAGAGCCTGGTGGGGATCTGGTCTTCTTCGGAAGACTTCTCCCATGGCTTCATCATCGTCCCGGCCGCCCTCTACCTCCTCTGGCGGCGCCGCGAGGCCGTTACCCGGCGCCCCCCTCGACCTTCGTGGATGGGGTTGCCGGTCGTGCTCGGCGCCACCCTCGTCTACCTGTTCGCTCTGCTGGCCGGCGTCTGGACCCTGGCCTATCTGGCGATCATCCTTGCCCTGATCGGCGCTGTGCTGTTCGTCGGAGGGTGGCGGATTTTGCGCGAGTGCGCCTTTCCTCTTTTTCTGCTGCTGTTCATGATCCCGGTGCCGAGCCAGATCTACACCTACCTGACCGCCCCTTTGCAGCTTTTCGTCTCCCAGGTGACGGCCGGGACCGTCAAGCTGCTGCAGATTCCGGTTTACCGCGAGGGGAATATCCTGCACCTGCCGGGGCACAGCTTCCAGGTGATCCAGGCCTGCAGCGGCCTGCGCTCGGTCATGTCGCTGCTGACCCTCGGCCTGCTTCTCGGCTACCTCACCTTGCGATCCAACTCGCTGCGCACCCTGTTGTTCATCGCCGGCTTGCCGGTGGCGATCGCCGTCAACGTCGTCCGGGTCCTGGCCATGGTTTTAGCCCTGCACTATCTCGACCTCGATCTGACGGCCGGCGAGGTCCACACCTGGTTCGGCCTGGGAATCTTCGGTCTGGCCGTCGCCCTTTTGTATCTTCTTCGAGGAGTATTGGCAAAATGGGACCGCTCTGCCGCCGCCGGCTGATCCTGCTGGCGCTCATTTTGATGCTGACCGCCTTTGTCGCCCACCGGCCGACCGCTGGCGAGGTCCCCGCCAAACCGTTCCCCCTGGCCAGTACTCTGGCCCGGCTCGACGGCTGGCACCTGATCGGGCAGACCCCTCTGGAGGCCAACGTGATCGAGGGGTTGCAGCTTGATGACTATGCCTTTCTGAGCTACGCTCGAGGCGGCGACCTGGTCTCTCTTTATGTCGGCTACTACTTCAGTGCCGACAAGGTCGGCGCACCGCATCATCCGCTGGTCTGTTTCTCGGGCCAGGGGTGGGAGCTGTCCGATGTGGGCCACGCCAAGTTCCGTCTCCGGGACGGCCGGCAGCTGCCGGTGGCGGTGATGACCGCCAGCCGCGATGTCGACCGGCAGTATATTGTCTACTGGTTTCAGGCCGAGGAGGAAGCAGCCTCTGGCCCCTTCGGCCAGAAACTGCGTCTGATCCGCCAGCGACTGCTGCATGGCGGTGAACAGAGCGCCTTCGTCCGCCTCAGTCTGCCGGCCGGTGAGCGCAGTGAAGAAGAGTGCCGAAGGGCCATGGAGGAGTTCGTGCGCGCCTTCTATCCGACCTTTCTCACCTATATCCAAGGCCGCCCCGCATGACCTTTCTCCTGTTCGGCTCCATCGCCATGATCCTCTACATCTATCTCGGCTACCCGGCCCTGGTGCGCGCCCTGGCGGCGAGGCGCCCCCGGCCGGTGGCCAAAGCCGACATTACCCCACCCGTCACGATTTTGATTGCCGCCTTCAACGAGGAGAGCTGTATCGCCCAGACGGTGCGCAACAAGCTCGCCCTCGATTATCCAAGCGATCGGCTGCAGGTGGTGGTGGTCTCCGATGGTTCGACCGACCGCACCGAGGCCGAGGTGAGGGCCATCGACGACCCGAGAGTGCGCCTTCTTCGGCAGGAACCGCGCGCCGGCAAGACGGCCGCCCTCAACCGGGCGGTATCGGAATCCGGGGGGGAGATCCTGGTTTTCTCCGACGCCAATTCCCTCTATCGTCCCGACGCCCTGCGCTGCCTGGTGCGCAGTTTTGCCGACCCGCAGGTCGGATACGTCACCGGGCGGATGGTTTATCAGGCCCCCGAGGCGACAGCCGTCGAGGATGGGTGCAGCGCCTACATGCGCTATGAAAATTCGTTACGGGAGGCCGAGACGGCCATCGGTTCGGTTATCGGCGTCGACGGTGGCATCGATGCCGTGCGCCGCCATTTGTACCGGGAGATGCGCCCCGATCAGCTCCCCGATTTCGTCCTGCCGCTGTCGGTGGCCGCCCAGGGATACCGGGTGATCTATGAGCCGGAAGCGGTTCTCACCGAAGCGTCTCTGCACGACTCCGGCGACGAGTACCGGATGCGGGTGCGGGTTTCTCTGCGCGCTCTGTGGGCGCTGCGGGATATGCGCCAACTCCTGTCGCTGCGCCGCCATCCGCTCTTCGCCTGGCAGCTCTGGTCGCACAAACTCCTGCGCTATCTCGCCTTTTTCTTCCTGCTCACGGCCTGGGGGAGCAACGCCTGGTTGTGGTCGAAGGGAGCGCTGTTTCAGGGGCTGTTTCTGCTGCAGTCGGGGGCTTACGCCGGCGCCTTCCTCTATCTCCTCGCGCAGGGGGTGCAGCGGCTGCGGCTGGTGCGGTTCTTTTTCTACTTCGTCCTGGTCAATCTGGCCGCGGCCCACGCTTTTGGCAAGTTTCTTCTCGGGCGCAAGAAGGTCCTCTGGACGCCGCGAAAAGGGTGATGGCGATGCGGATCCTCCACCTGATCGACAGCGCCGGCGTCTATGGGGCGGAAAATGTGCTGCTCGACCTGGCGGCCGAGCAGCAGGAAATGGGGCATCGACCGGTCATCGCCAGCATCGGCGACAAAGGGATCGGGGAGAAGGGGATCGAAAGGGAAGCCGCCGCCCGCCGTCTGCCGGCGCAGGCGTTTCGCATGCGACCGGGCCCCAACTACCCGGGGGCGCTGGAGGTGTTGCGCTTTGCCTGGCGCGAAGGGATCGATCTGCTGCATTCCCACGGCTACAAGGGGAACATCCTGTTCGGGACGATCCCCCGCCCTTGGCGGCGGCTGCCGCTGTTGGCCACCCTGCACGGCTACACCAGCCTGCAGCGGCTGACCCGCATGAAGATTTACGAGTCGCTCGACGCCTGGCTGCTCCGTCATCTCGATGGCGTCGTTCTGGTTGATGCGGCGGTACGGCAGCACCCGCGATTGAGAAAGTGCCGCCAGCTCCGCTTCCAGGTGGTGCAAAACGGCATCCGCCTGCCGGCCGCTGACCGCACCCCGATGCTCGATCCGGCGCTGGTCGCTTTTTGCCAGGGGGGGGTCACTCTCGGAGCCATCGGCCGACTCTCCCCCGAAAAGGGGATATGCAACCTGATCGAGGCTCTGCATCGGGGAGGTGAGGCAGCGTCCGGCGTCCGCCTGTTGATCATCGGCGAGGGGGGGGAGCGCCAGCGACTCGAAGAGCAGATCGCCGCCTGCCGCCTGCAGCAACGGGTCGTGCTCGCCGGCTACCGGCCGTTCGCCCGCGGCTACCTGCCGCTGCTGGCAGGCTTTGTTCTGCCGTCGCTGACCGAAGGGCTGCCGATCACGGTGCTGGAGGCGATGCAGGCCGGGGTGCCGATTCTCGCCAGCCGGGTCGGCGCGGTGCCGGAACTGCTCGAACAGGGGAGGGCGGGGCTGCTGGTCACCCCCGGCGCCATCGATGAGTTGACGGCCGGCATTCTTACCTTGCGGCAGCAGCCGCAACTGGCCCGCAGCCTGGCCGAGCGGGGGTGCCAGCGGGTGAGCGAGCGCTACTCCAGTCGGCGGATGGCCCTGCAGTATGAACGGATCTACCA
>JACZKF010000289.1 GCA_014860175.1 Desulfuromonadales bacterium
GCCGACGGAAGTCCCCCTCCCCTCCCGTTCGACCCGGGCAATCTGATCGTTGATGCGGTAGTAGTAGGTCAACAGTTCCTGGTCGGACATCTGCCGGTAATCCTGCGCCAGCAGCTCATCGGTTCGCGCCCCCTGACCAGCGCAGCCGACGGTGAACAGCAGCAGGAACAAAGACCCGAGGATCAGCAGTTTCTTTGTCATCAAGCGCTCCTTTTTTCTCCTGAGTATAGCGGATGCCGCCCCTTCTTGGGCCAGCTTCATCGCACCCCAAAAGCTTAATTAACCATAAGACTTGCAAACTCCCCATCTTTACATAAAATATTTCTTATTCCCCAGGAGGAGCCGCAATGGAAGCCGTTTTACCCATCGACCCCTCGGTCCGCACCAGCCTGGCCTTTCTGCAGGAGGTTTTGGGCAACCAGCACCTGGGAGAGGTCGCCGTCCGGCTGTGGGACGGCACGGTGTGGAAGAACACCCCCCGCCCCCGCTGCACCCTGGTGCTCAAGCACCCGGGAGCCCTGCGCCGGATGTTCTGGCCGACCAATCAGCTGGCTTTGGGCGAGGCGTACATCTACGACGATTTCGATATCGAAGGGGAGATCGAGGAGGGATTTACCCTGGCCGACGCCCTGGCCGACATGCCGTGGGGGGTGGGCGAGAAACTGCAGTTTGCCCGTCACCTGTGGAGCCTGCCAGCCCAGGGGCGCACCGATTTCCATCAGCGCGGTCGCCGCCCGAGCGGTCGGCTTCATTCCCGGCGGCGCGATGCCGAGGCGATCCGCTTCCATTATGATTTGTCCAACGATTTCTTCCGCCTCTGGCTCGACCCCAACATGGTCTATTCCTGCGGCTATTTCGCCGCCCCCCAGGACGGGCTGGAGGCGGCCCAGGAGCGTAAGCTCGATTACATCTGCCGCAAGTTGCGGCTGCGACCGGGGGAGAGACTGCTCGATATCGGCTGCGGCTGGGGGGGGCTGATCCGCCACGCCGTCCGCCACTACGGGGTGGAGGCGCACGGGATCACCATCAGCCCGGCGCAGGCGGAGCTGGCTGCCGAGCGGATCCGGGAGGACGGATTAGGGGAGCGCTGCCGGGTGGAAGTACGCGACTATCGCGAGCTGCAGCTGCCGCACTGCTACGACAAAGTGGTCAGCATCGGCATGTTCGAGCATGTCGGTGCCGACCGCATCACCGACTATTTCGCCCAGACCTGGCGGCTGCTGCGCCCGGGTGGGGTGTTCCTCAATCACGGCATCGCCAGCACCCTGGCGCAGCCGCTGCCGGGAGGCCCCTCCTTCATCGACCGCTACGTCTTCCCTGACGGGGAGCTGGTCTCACTCACTGACACCTTGCGGGTAGCCGAGATGACCGGGTTCGAAATCCGGGACGTCGAGAGTCTGCGGGAGCATTACACCCTGACCCTGCGTCAATGGGTGCAGCGGCTCGAGCAGCGCCGGCAGGAGGTGATCCGCACCGCCGGCGAGGCGGTCTATCGCATCTGGCGCCTGTACATGGCCGGTTCGGCTCACAACTTC
>JACZKF010000290.1 GCA_014860175.1 Desulfuromonadales bacterium
TTGCTGGAGCAAGGCAGCAAGACTGGCCGCTGTCACCTCCCACCCCTCGGCGGTCTCCACCCCGACCAGCAAGCCCCGCTTGAGATGCACCAGCACATGGAGCGAGGTCGTGGCGAGCTGCTCTGCGGCCTGCTCGAGGGGCACCATGGCGATTTTGATCGCGTCGTTTGTCATCGTTCTGCTCCTTCCTGAGGCAAAGTAGTGAGGCGAAGCGCCCAGGGCGAAAGGTCGATGACCGGTTCGATCAGGCCATCGATTTCTTCCAGCACCGCCGGGTCGAGCTTGCGCAGCCAGCGGCGCGGCAGGGCGGCTTCCCCGTAAAAGGCCCCGGCCAGCGCCCCGGCGATGGCGCCGGTAGTGTCGGCATCCCCCCCCTGATTGACGACGCCGATCAGGCACTCCTCAAAATCAGCTGTGCTGAAGAGGTAGTGAAAGACCGTCTGCAGCGTTTCGACCACATAACCGCCGGCGTGGCCTTGGTAGTCGTTGAAGCGAAACTTCGGCTGCTGTGCGGTGAGCTCCCGGGTGATGGCGTGCAGGGCGAAGCGGTCGGCGCCGACCAGCGCGGCATGGAGCATCCGCCCGACGCAGAGGCAGGCGGCATCGGAGAGGGGGTGGTGGTGAGTAAGGTGCGCCTGCTCCACGGCGCAGCGCTGCAGCAGGGGGTCATCGCCGAGGGTGAAGAGGGCGGTGGGGAGGAGGCGCATCAGGGCGCCGTTGCCGGCATCGCCGTCGTTGTACGGGGTTTCGAGCTGCCCGTTGAGCATGTAGTCGCGGATTCCCTTGCGGCAGGTGCTGCCGATATCGATCGGCTTGCCCCGCATCCAGGCGACGAATTGGTCGGCGATGGCGGGCAGGTCCCACCCCTCGGCGGCCGCCAGCGCCCGCGCCACGCACAGGGACATTTCGGTGTCGTCGGTAACCCGGCCCGGCTTGAGATGCAGCCAGCCGCCGCCGACGATCTGGCGATGGACTTTGAACTGGGCGCGGATCTCGCTCGGCGTCATGAATTCGGTGGTGGCGCCGAGGGCATCCCCAAGGGCCAGACCGAGAAAGGCGGCCCGGGCGCGGGAGAGTACGGCGGAGCGGTCGAGGTCAGCCACCGGTGAGGACTTCGACCTCGTATTCGCCGCCGATCACCAGTACTTCCGCCTCCCCCTGGAGCAGGGCCGAGGGGAGCAGGTCGCTGCGAAAGAAGATCTTTGGCAGCGGCACCGCGGCCTTGAGCACCCGGTTGCCGAACTCCCAGGCCCGCTCGAAATCGCTGGTGAAAGAGTTCAGGTTGTTGAGGCGCAGCAGGTAGTGACGGCGATCGAACCGTTCGAGGACGCGGTGTTCGGTAAAATCGTGGATGCCGCGAAAGAGGGTAAGATGCGGCGGTGTCTGTCGCCGGGCCAGTTCGTACTGGACGAACTCGTAGAGGAGATCGAGCTGGGCAAAGATGGCGTTGGTGCGGGCTGCGCCGCGCATGCGATCGATCTGAAACAGTTGATAGGCTTCGCCCTGCAGATCGCCGATCGGCTGGCGATGGAAGGTCGGCGGCAGCCCCAGCCGGCTCTCCACCCACCCCTTGAGGACCGCTCCCTCGGCGGCATTGGAGTCGAACATCCACCCCTTCAGGAAACGCAGATAGCTGTTCTTCAGGCTCTTGCGGCTGCCGGCCGAGCTTTCCCGCTGCCACTGATGCAACTGGAAGCGCACATCCATGTAGTCGTGAAAGGCCTGACCACGGGCCGCCGGCTCTTCCAGGAGATCGAGCCGCTCGAAAAAACGGCGACTGGCCTGACGCACCCCCTGAATCTCCAGCGGCTGCGGATGCCGGTTGAAGTGGCGCGAAGCGATGGCCCAAGGGGGCAAGGAACAGAGATTGAAGGGGGTCGATTCCTTCTGCATCTTGCGATAAGTCCTCCGACTTGGTCGACCAACTTCGATAAGCATGGGCTGTGCCACATATCTAACTGGGTGATTTTGCTTTCTTGTGTCCCTCAGCCTGGGCTGGCAGCCCCAACAGATGCACAATGCTTGAGCAGCAATGCTTACCGCTTTGCATCCGGTCCTCTCCTCGCAGCGACCTCTCTGCTGAAAATTTACCGCCGATATCGGGCCGTTGCCCAATTCTTGAGCAAAACATCTCCCGGGCCATAAAGAAATCAGCGCAAAAGTCTAGGGTTACGTTTGGCACATTCAATGCTAGGTATCCGGTAAGCGATACGACGGCGTATCTCTTCCAGGCAACGAAGCCCCGACGGAGAACACTCTCTTCGGGGTTTTCTGTTTTCACCGGCAAAGGCGCGGCTTCCAGTGTGGAGTGCGCCTTTTTTTGTCTGAAAGGAGCTTGGCCATGGCTTCCCCCTGCCAGATGCAAAAGAGACAGTCCGACCACCCCTGCTTCGGCGGCGACCACCAGGAAAATGGCCGCATCCACCTGCCGGTCGCCCCTGGCTGCAACATCAAATGTGGTTTTTGCGAGCGCAAGTTCGACTGCGCCAACGAGAGCCGCCCCGGCGTGACCAGCCGGGTGTTGACCCCGAGCGAAGGGCTGGAGCGGGTCAATCTGGTGCTGCGCCACCCAGTGGTTGGCAAGAAGCTCAAGGTGGTCGGTATCGCCGGCCCCGGCGATCCCCTCGCCAATCCGCGCACCTTCGAAACCTTTCGCCTGCTCCGCGCCGCCCATCCCGGGCTGACCCTGTGCCTGTCGACCAACGGTCTGCTGCTGCCGGAGAAAATCGCCGAACTCGAGACGCTGGGGGTGCACAGCCTGACGGTGACCATCAACGCCCTCACCCCCCAGGTCGGGGCGCAGGTCTACGAGTGGATCCACTGGCGCGGCGAACGGCTGGTCGGGCCGGAAGCGGCGGCGCTGCTGTTGCATCAGCAGCTCGCCGGCGTGCAGGCGGCGGTGGCGGCTGGGCTGTTGGTCAAGATCAATACCGTCTACATCCCCGGCGTCAACGACCAGGAGGTCTTGCCCCTCGCCCTCAAGGCGCGGGAGCTCGGGGCGACGATGATGAATATTTTGCCGCTGATCCCGGTGGGCCGCTTTGCCGGTTGCGCACCGCCGGCGGAGGCGGTGCTGGAGCTGATCCGCAGTCAGGCCGAATTGATCCTCTCCCAGGCGCGCCATTGTCAGCAGTGCCGGGCCGATGCCGTCGGTCTGATCGGGCGCGATCTCGATCTGCACCAGCTCACCGGGAGGCAGGCGTCATGACGACCCATCC
>JACZKF010000291.1 GCA_014860175.1 Desulfuromonadales bacterium
GCCGGCGAGGCGCTGCGCAACAGTGGCGAGCGGCTCCCCTCGGTGCGCCCCGGGGTCTGGGTCGAGGTGATGCGGGAGGCGGCCGGGGTCATCGGCGTCATCACCCCGTGGAACTTCCCGATGGCTATCCCGGCCTGGAAAATCGCGCCGGCCCTCGCCTTCGGCAACGGCGTCGTCTTTAAACCGGCCACGCTGGTCCCCGGCTCGGCCTGGGCTCTGGCGGAGATCATTTCCCGCTCGGGTCTGCCGGCCGGCGTCTTCAACCTGGTCATGGGGGCCGGGGGGACGGTCGGTGAGGTGCTGAGCGGCCCCCAAGGAGTCGACGCCCTCACTTTTACCGGCTCCGATGCGGTGGGGAAGGGGATCGCCGCCCGGGCCGTGGCCGGCGGCAAAAAAATCCAGCTGGAAATGGGGGGGAAAAATCCGCTGGTGGTCCTCGACGACGCCGACCTGGAGGTGGCGGTTCACTGCGCCATCCAGGGGGGCTACTATTCGACCGGGCAGCGCTGCACCGCTTCCAGCCGCCTGATCGTCACCGCCGGTCTGCACGACCGGTTTGTCGC
Source organism: Desulfuromonadales bacterium (assembly GCA_014860175.1). Lineage (GTDB taxonomy): Bacteria > Desulfobacterota > Desulfuromonadia > Desulfuromonadales > JACZKF01 > JACZKF01. The sequence continues at coordinate 564 of JACZKF010000291.1, forward strand.
CGCGCTCGGCCAGCGCCTGCAGCAGTTGACGGTCGACAACGCCCTGGCCCCCGGCACCGACATCGGTCCGGTGGTCAGTCAGGCCCAGCTCGAGCAGGACCTGCACTACCTGCGGGTCGGCCAGGAGGAAGGGGCTCACCTGGTCTGCGGCGGTGAGTGCGTCGAACGCGGCAGTCGCGGCTATTACCTGACGCCGGCTCTGTTCACCGGGACCCACAACGCCATGCGGATCAATCGGGAGGAGATTTTCGGCCCCATCGCCACCGTCATTCGGGTCGAGGGGTTTGACGAGGCGTTGGCGGTGGCCAACGATACCCCCTTCGGGCTGGTGGCGGGGGTCGTCACCCGCTCGCTGCGCCAGGCCGAGGAGTTCAAGAACCGAGCCGCGACCGGGATGGTAATGGTCAATCTGCCGACGGCCGGGGTCGACTATCATGTCCCCTTCGGCGGCTGCAAAGGGTCGAGCTACGGCCCCCGGGAACAGGGGAGCTACGCCCGGGAATTCTACACCACGGTCAAAACCGTCTATTCGGATGCAGGGAGGTAGGCCTTTTCTGCCTGCTGGAGCAGCGATGAAGATCGAGATCAAGCTCTCCGGGGTCTTTCGTATCGACCGGTTTGCCCGGGAGGTGCGCGACTACCCCGACGGCACCCGGGTCCAGGACGTGGTGAACGACCTGGCCCTCCCCGAACAGCTGTTGGGGATCGTGGTCATCAATGACCATCACGCCACGGTGGAGCATCGGCTCCAGGATGGCGACTGTCTGATGCTGCTCCCCCTGTTGGGTGGGGGGTAGCCGGCACTATCAGGTGATTTCAAGGAGGCAGCCATGAAACTGCAGACCAACCATCCTGTGGCCGAGCCGCAAAAGGTATTTTACCGGCGGGCGGTCGTCGATCTGCAAAGCGGCGCCATCACCATGGCCGACGTCCCCTGCCGCAACTTCGAAGATGTCGTCGGCGGCTTCGGCCGCTCTTTTCAGGAGCTGGCGGCGCGCGGCATCCGGGAAGCTTATTGCGATGAAAACCCGGTGATCGTCAACACCGGACTGCTGACCGGCAGCAGCGCCATGACCGGCATGCGTACCTACTTCTCCGGCTACAGCCCGATCAAGCAGTCGAAAAAAGGGTTGCCGGCGGCCATGTGGTCGGCGGGGAGCGGCAAGTTTGGCGCCAAGTTCAAATGGACCGGGCTGGACGAGCTGGTCTTCGAGAACCGCTCGGCATCCCCCGTCTACGTGCTGATCCGCGAAGGGTCGGATGGGCCGGTAGTGGAGCTTAAGGATGCGGCCCAGCTGCGCGGGCTCACCACCCACGAGAAGATCATGGCCCTGCAGCAGCTCTATGACGACGCCCACTTCGCCGCCATCGGCCCGGCCGGCGAGAACTGGCAGCAGGTGACCATGGGGGCGGTGGCGCTGAGTACCGAGAACCAGCTGCGCAGCAAGGAGGACAAGTGCCGCTTCGCCGGGCGCGGCGGCATGGGGAGTCTGCTGGGATACAAGAACGTCCTCGCCCTGGTGGCGCAAAGCAGCGACCAGCCAAGAGCTCTGACGCCGGAGGTCAAGCAGGTCAACCACACCGTCATCCACGGCGGCGGCTCGGCCCGGCTGCAACCCATCAGTCGCGGCGGGGGGGGCGGCACCTGGAGCGCCTACGATGTCATGCAGGCTTTCCATGCGGTGCCGATCAACAATTTCCGGCCGCAGGGGAACGATCTGCCGGAGAAGCTGTTCCGGGAGAACGTCGAGAAGAGCTATGAAATCAAGTCGCAGGCCTGCTACCGCTGCGCCATCGCCTGCCACAACAACATCCATGAACGCCAGCCCGACGGCAGCGCCGGCAGGTTCCTGGCCAAGTTCGATTACGAGCCGCTCAACCTGCTGGGGACCAACCTCGGCCTCCACGACGCCGGCCAGGCGGCGCAGCTGATCCATCTGGCGGACAATCTCGGCATGGACGCCATCTCCCTCGGCGTCACCATCTCCTACCTGCTCTCCTACAACGAGCGTCACCCGCAGCAGCCGCTCCTCAACGGCGCCACTTTCGGCGCCTTCGAGAAAATCAGGGAGCTGGTCGAACAGGCGGGGCGGGGGGAGTTGGCGGAGATCGGCTGCGGCTCCAAGCGCCTCTCCGAGCAGACCGGCGAAACGGGCTACGCCTACCATGTCAAAGGGCTGGAGATCCCCGCCTACCTGCCGGAGACCAACCCGGGCTACGCTTGGGCCATCGCCGGCGGGCACATGTCGATGGGGAGTTACGGGTTGCTGACCCGGGAGGGGAAG
>JACZKF010000292.1 GCA_014860175.1 Desulfuromonadales bacterium
CTCCCCCTTCGACCCCCTCGAGCCGCTGCACCGCACCACCGCGGCGGCGAACGCTCAACAGGGGGTGGGAAATCACCTGGTGCCGCACCCCTTGGCGGGTGAGCCAGAGCTGGACGGAGTCGAGCAGAAAGGGGGCATCGGGGCAGTTGGTCAGCAACAAGGCATGCCCCTCGGCACGCAGAGGCAACAGGCGAACGGCGAACGGCTGCCGTCGTTCTTCGATGAACTGGAGGAAAACCCGGGCCCAGGCGGCAAGCTGCCTGGGCGACAGATGGCGGACGTAGGAAAAAGGGGTGTGCGCTCGCAGAACGTGGACCAGTGTATGGACCCGCGCTTCGGTGACCGGATCGAGGTACGCCAGGACCCTGGCGGTCTTCTCTTCGATCGTCTCCTGCTGCAAACGGTGGCGTGGCGAGTCGATGGTCGGCTTCATCCCTCCCCCAGGCTCGGCGAATCCTCGCCGCAGACGCATAAGTACCGGAATTGCCTAAAATATCGGACTTTCCAATTTTAATCTACGAGGGCCTGTTTCGCAAATCAATTGCAGAAATTTCAAAATTCAAAATTCAGAATTCAAAATTTCCCTCAAGGCATTGGAGAGGTGGGCAAACTCGGCCAGGGAAAGGGTCTCCCCCCGGCGGACGGGGTCGATGCCGGAGCGCAGCAAGGCCTGCTCCACCGCCTGGCCGGAAAAGTCGCCGGCAGCCAGGGCATTGCGTAGCGTCTTGCGGCGCTGGCCAAAGGCCGCCTTGACCACCTGACGCAACAGCTGCTCGTCGGCCACCGGCACCCGCGGAGCCGGCAACGGTTCGAACAGCAGGACCGCCGAGGTCACTTTCGGCGGCGGGGAAAAGGCCCCCGGCGGGACGGCGGTCACCTGGCGGATATCGAACCAGAGACGGCACAGGACCGACAAGATGCCGTACTCCTTGGTCGCCGGTGACGCGCAGAGGCGATCGGCGACCTCTTTCTGGAACATCAGAACCAGGCGGGAGAAGTGGCGGGGATGCTCCAGAATCCGAAACACCACCTGGCTGGAGATATTGTAAGGGAGATTGGCCACCAGCTTGTAGGGGGGATGCTGCAGGGCGGCCATCCAGTCGAGGCGCAGGGCATCGCCGGCGTGCAGCTGCAGGTTCGCATCCGGCCGCTGCCGCAGACGCTCGACCAGCTCGGCATCGACCTCCATCACCACCACCTCCGCCACCGTCGCCAGCAGCCGGTCGGTGAGGACCCCCAGGCCGGGGCCAATTTCCAGCACCCGGTCGTCCGGCTGCAGATCGGCGGCCGTCAAAATGCGCTCGACTATCCGCTGATCGCGGAGGAAGTTCTGGCCGTATTTTTTTTTCTGACGAAAATCCATCGGTAGCCTTGGTGTCTGGTGCGCAGGAGGAGAGGGGCGAGGGTAACAGCAGCCGGCGAAGCACCCGTCCCGCCTTACGGTTTTCTCCCCTTGCGGGGCCTGGGCCAGCGGGGGATGCGCCAGGTTTTGACGAGAGGGATGAAGCGCAGGGTCACTGCATAGGTCAAACCAGCGCAGAGAATGCCATAGATCAGGCTGCCGAACCACAAGGGGAGCATGACATCCATCCCAAGATGGCCCAGGGCCGAAAAGGTCAGCTCCTGGGGGAGACGGGCGCGCTCCATGCCGAGCAGAAACCGTCCCGACTCATACTCCAGGGCGTAAATGAAAGGGGCGGTCAGCGGATTGGTGATCCAGACCCCCAAGGCGGCGGCCAGTTTGTTCTCTTTGAGCAAGGCGGCCAGAAAGATGGCGATCAGCATCTGGAACCCGAAAGTCGGGGTCATGCCGATGAAGATCCCCAGGGCCAGCCCTTTGGCGACGTCGTCCGGTTCTTCCCGCATGCGGGCGAAGCGCACCAGATTAAGCTTCGCCTGCCGGATATAGTTCCATCGCCGCCACTTGCCCACTACCTCGCCCTCACACGTATCTGGGTGGAAGGAAACCTGATTATGGGGAAACTCCCCTTACCTGGTCAAGGGGCCAGGTGGCGACTGCGTTCAGATCGAGGGGGGCATGGCATCCCTGGCGCAGGTAGTCGTCGCCGGCCACCCCCAGCATCGCCGCATTGTCGGCGCACAGCCGAGGCGAGGGGAAATGGACGCTGAGCTGGTGGCGCTGGGCCAGGGCGGCAAAGGCGGCGCGCAGTCCGCGGTTGCAGGCGACGCCACCGGCCACCACGATCCGCTCCAGCCCGGTCTGCTCGGCGGCCCGCAGCGTCTTGCGGCAGAGGACCTCGACCACCGCCGCCTGAAAACTGGCGGCCAGGTCGTGCAGCTGGGTGCCGGAGATCTCTCCCCCGGCTTTTTGCACATGGTTCAACACCGCCGTCTTTAGGCCGCTGAAGCTGAAATCGAGATTGGGCTGAGCGAGCAGCGGCCGGGGAAAGGCAATGGCCTTCGGATCCCCCTGCATCGCCAGCTGGTCGATCAGCGCCCCCCCCGGGTAACCGAGACCGAGAAGTTTGGCCACTTTGTCGAAGGCCTCGCCGGC
>JACZKF010000293.1 GCA_014860175.1 Desulfuromonadales bacterium
CCCTTCGCCAACCCGGTTGACCTGCCGAAAAAAGGAAAAGGGTGGCACCACCACTGGGCCACCCCTTTTCACCCCCAGGCAGGAAGAGTGCCGGGAAGCTCCTCCTTATTTGCGCAAGCCGGTCTCGAAAGCCCGCTGCGCCCGTTGTGCGCTCTGCTCCGCCTGGTCGGCGGCGCTCCCTGCCTGGCTGGCGGACTGCTCGGCCTGCTGGGCCGCCTGAGTGGCCCTTTGCGCCGCCTGCTCAGCCCGGCCGGCAGCCTGTTCGGAACGGGTCGCCGCGGCTTCCGATTGCTGCGCCGATTGGGCGGCATTGCGGCTGGCTTCCAGGGCCTGGTCGAGGATTTGGCGCTCTTCCGGCGCCATCTTGGCGGCACAGCCACCCAGGGCAAGCATGGACAGGCCGACCAGCGCCGGCATCACTCCCAGTTTACGCATGGATTCCTCCTTGGTTTAAGTAATATAAACCAATTAGACCACTTTGTTGGATCTGTCAAGGTGGGATCGGACGGAAAAAAGGAACCGGCCTCAGCAGCGTTGCAGGTAGGCAAGCGCTTGGCGCAAGGCCTGGCCCCGATGGCTGATGCGGTTTTTCAGGTCGAGAGGAAGTTCCGCCATGGTGCGCCCGAACTCGGGGACCAGAAAGAGCGGGTCGTAGCCGAACCCCCCCTCTCCCCGGGGTGCCGGGAGAATCTCCCCTTCCACTAGCCCGCGAAAGAAGTGGCACTCCTCGGCTGGTGAACAAAGCGCCATCACGCAGACAAATGCCGCCTGCCGCCCCTCGGCGGCAACGCCGGACAGGGCCGCCAGCAGTTTGCGATTGTTGGCCTGATCGTCACTGCCGGTCCCCGCATAGCGCGCCGAATGCACCCCCGGAGCCCCATCGAGAGCCGCCACTTCCAGACCGGAGTCGTCCGCCAGGGTCAGCCGACCGGTCTGGCGGGCGATGGTCTCCCCTTTCTTGCGGGCGTTATCGGCAAAGGTCAGACCGTCTTCTTCCACTTCCGGGAGATCGGGGAAGTCGGCCAGGCTCAGCACCTCGATGCCGCTCTCCGCCAACAGTCGACGGATCTCCCGCAGTTTGCCGGCATTGCGGGTGGCCATCACCAGTTGCATCAACCCTCCAGGGCCCGTCGCTGCAGGGCGGCCAGTTGGGCGCAGCCAGCCAACGCCAGGTCGCGCAGAGCGTCGAGTTGCCGGGGGGTAAACGGCTCGGCTTCCGCCGTCCCCTGCACCTCGACAAAGCGTCCATCGCCGGTGACGACGAAATTCATGTCGACGTCGGCTTGCGAGTCTTCGAGATAATCGAGATCGAGCAGCGCCACCCCGTTTCTCAGGCCGACACTGACCGCGGCCACGCTGTCCCGCAGCGGTGAGGCGGCAATCATCCCTTTGGCCTGCAGGCCGCTGATCGCCTCGGTTAGCGCGACATAAGCGCCGGTAATGGCCGCGGTACGGGTACCGCCATCGGCCTGCAGAACGTCACAATCGATGAGGAGGGTACGCTCGCCGAGCCGTTCGAGATCGACCACCGCCCGTAGAGAGCGGCCAATCAGCCGCTGGATTTCATGGGTGCGGCCACCGACCTTCCCACGGGTCGATTCCCGGGGGGAGCGGCTGTGGGTCGCTCGGGGAAGCATGGCGTACTCGGCAGTGATCCACCCCCGCCCTTGACCCCTCATGAAGCCTGGGACCCCTTCTTCCACGGTGGCGTTACACAGCACCCGGGTGTCGCCGAAGCTGACCAGCACCGACCCTTCGGCATATCGGGTAAAGCCGCGCTCGAAGCGCACCGGTCGCAATTCGGCCGGCTGGCGCCCCCCGGTTCGCAGCCATGCTAGGTCATTCATTGGTTCACCCCTTGGCGCCGTTCATCGGCAAAACTGCGGATGCCGGCAAAAAGTGCCTCGGCCAGCCGCTCCTGATTCTGCGGATCGGCCAGCAATTGACGATCTTGAGCATTGGAAAGATAGCCGAGTTCCACCAGCACCGTCGGCAGGTTCCCGCGTCCCAGAGGGAGCAGCGGCGCCCGGACGATCCCCTTCACCTCCAGCCCGGCCTGGCGCAGAGCGCGCCCCAGGTGCCGGGCCAAGCGCATGCTCTCCCCTTCCCCCAGTTCGAGAGAGCCCTCTTCGCGCTCCTCCTGCGGCCGCACAATGAGATTGATCCCTTGCGGCAAGGGGCTCAGAGACCCCTGGGCGTGCAGCAGAAGCAGGGCATCGGCATCGGGCCGGGTCGCCGGCTCGAACCGCTGGGCGAGGCCGAGGTGGTAGTCACCGCTACGGGTCGGATAGACCGGGATTCCGAGGCGCATCTTCAGCAGCTTCTCCAGCCGGCGCGAGACCTCCAGGGCGACCGTCTTTTCCTTTTCGCCACCGACGGCAAAAGAGCCGGCATCGTGCCCCCCATGCCCAGGGTCGAGGACGATGCCGCGCAGGGTCGCCCCCCCCTGACCGGCAGGCTCTTTGCGCAGCAAAAAGGCAAAAAGACGATCGAGAGGGCTCTCTTCTTCGCCGGGAACGAGGGCGGGCGGGTCGAGGTTGCGGTAGTAGATCGGCTCACCGAGCAGATTCGGGATCCGTTCCAGGAGAAAATCTTCCGGCACCCGCAATCGGCCGTCGAGAAAGCGAGGGCGGTCGGACAAGGTTTGAAAGCTGCTGTTGAGGCGCAAGAACTGGCTCCCCGGCGAAATGGTGACCGTCCCCCGGGGAGTGCTGAACCGGTAGACATGGTCGACCGGCTCCCAGCGTCCACTGAGCCCCAAGGCGGCCAGTACATCATCGATGGCCAAGTAGTGGGTGTTGTTCTGCAAATAGACTTCCTGGATGGTCACCGGCGGCTGCCCGATCCGGGCAAGCTCCACCGCCGCCAGCGCCGGAGCGGCAGCAAGGAAGAACAGACAGGCAACGGCCAGGCGCAAAACAATCGGCATCAGAAGCGACTTTCAGGGGGAATTCCGGCATCTGTCGGGCATGATCCGGCTCTTTATACCTTGGCGGCGGCGAGGCTGTCAACCGCGTCAACCTTCCCTCAGGTCGGGATGAGTCGCCGGCCGCGTACCGGCTTTCGCCCGAGCACTTCCAGCAGCCGGCGGGTCAGACTGAGCTCCAGCTCCCGCTGTGTCGACTGGCCGCCGACCAGAGGGCGGATCTGCCCACCGGCGGTAGTGTGGTGCCCGCCCGCGGTGCCAAGCCCATCGACGGTGCGGCGGATGACGTCGCCGGCCATGATGTCGTGGGTCTGGGTGCGCAGCGAGAGAAACTCGGCATCGTCAAGATGCCCCATCCCCAAAACCACCTCCACCCCTTCCATGCGCAGCAGAAAGTCGGCCATTTCGGCGACGATGTCCGGGTGATCAATCTCATAGAGATTAAACACCAGCACCCCGTCATAAATGCGTGAGTTCTCAATCGCCTTGTTGTAGGTGGAGAAATATTCCCGGGGGACCTTGGGATGGGTGATATTGAAGAGAATGCGGGCGTTGGCCAGGGGGAGGAGCTGCAGGTAGGCCTCCCGGTCGGCCTTCATCCCCTCGCGCCCGAGATCCTGGGTCTCCGACTTGATGGCGTAAAAGAGGATGGTCGCCAGCTTGGTACCGAAGGTGATCTGCTGCGCCTGCAGGTATTCGAACAGGATGGTGGCACAGGCGCCGTAGTGGTCACGGATATCGGACCAGCGGCAGCGGGTGCACAGCTCGCGCGCCGGGTGATGGTCGATGACCAGGTGGACCGGGCGATCGGCAGGGTACGAATTGTTGCCGGTCCCCGGCTGGGTATCGACCATGCAGACGACGCCGAACTGGTCGAGATCGAGGCCGTCGATGGAGACCGCGTCAATCTCCAGCTCACGGGCCATCGCCCGGTTCTCTCCCCGACCGATGATGCCGCCAAAGGCGATGATCACCGCCTGACCGGTCATTTTCACGATCAGATGCTTGAGGGCCATCGCCGAGGCAAGGGAGTCGGGGTCGGGGTTGTCGTGAGCCACGATGAGCACTCTCCCCTTGCCCCGCATCCACTCGATGAACTGGGAGGAGAACTCCCGTGAGCGGGGGAGGTCGAGACCGGTCACTTTTCCTGCCACCTTATCCATCGTCTGGTTCTTTCAGCCGCTCTGGACAGCGGCCTTCCGGCGCCTGTCGACTGGCGGCTTTGATTTGGGCGAAGGCCATCTCTACGGCGACCAGCGGGGTTTCGGCGTAGCGCACACCGACCAGGCTGGGCCAGGCCCCCAAGGCGATCACCGGCCGGCCGACCTTGAGCCCGAGGGCCATCTCGGAAAGCGTCCCGTATCCCCCTTCGAC
>JACZKF010000294.1 GCA_014860175.1 Desulfuromonadales bacterium
CCGCCAATCTGGGGATCGTCTTCACCGTGCGGGTCGCGGCGGTTGCCGCCGATTCCTTCGTGGCCCGGGTCGCGCGGCTGGTGGAAGAAGCCCAGCTGCGGCGCGCGCCGGTGCGGGCCCTGGCCGACCGGGTCTCGGGGCTCTTCGTGCCGGCGGTGGCGCTGCTGGCCGCCGGGACCTTTTTCTACTGGCGTCTTTTCCCCGACTCCCAGGTGTCACCGCTGCTGGCGGCGGTGGCCGTGCTGGTGGTCGCCTGCCCCTGCGCCCTCGGCCTGGCGACCCCGACGGCCATCCTGGTGGCGACGGGGGCCGCGGCCAGAAGGGGGATCCTGTTTCGCGGGGGGGACGTTCTGGAGAGCGCGGCCCGGCTGACCACCGCCGCCTTCGACAAGACCGGGACCCTGACCGAAGGGCGCCCCCGCCTCCTCGCCCTCCACCCGGCCCACGGGATCGAGACCGAGGAGCTGCTGCGGGAAGCGGCACGGGCCGAAGGGGGCTCCCTGCACCCGCTGGGGCGAGCCATCATTGCCGCCGCCCGCGACCGGGGGGTCCTGGTCGAAAGTTCCGGCCCGGGGCGCACCCATGCCGGCCTCGGGATCTCCTGCGGCGCCGGATTGGAAACCCTGCGGGTCGGTAGCCGCGCCTTTCTCCTTCGCGAGGGGATCGCCGTGCCGGAGCCGTTGGCCGTGGATGCCGCCACCGAAGTCCACGTCGCCCGGGGAGAGAGATACCTGGGGCTGCTGCTGCTGGAGGACCGCTTGCGCCCCGAAGCCGCCGCCTGCCTGGCGGCGTTGAAGCGCCTTGGTCTGCACACCGCCCTGCTCACCGGCGATTCGCCGGCGGTCGCCCGTCGGCTGGCAGCGGAGGTTCATCTCGATGAAGTCCATGCCGGCCTCGACCCGGCCGCCAAGGGGGGGTGGGTGGCCGAAGAGCGCCAGGCCGGACATCGGGTCCTGATGGTCGGCGACGGCATCAACGACGCCCCGGCCCTGGCCGAAGCCGATGTCGCCTGCTCCCTGGCGGGGAGCACCGATATCGCCCTGGATACCTCCGACATCGTCCTGACCCGGCCCGACCTCGGACGGCTGGTCGAGGCGCTGACCCTGGCCCGCCGCACCCTGCGCATCATCCGGCAAAACCTCTTCTGGGCCTTCCTCTACAACATCCTGGCCCTCCCTTTGGCGGCTGCCGGGCAACTGGCCCCGATCCACGCCGCCGCTGCCATGGCTCTCAGCTCGGTCTGCGTGGTCGGCAACTCCCTGCGCCTGCAGGGAAAAGAGGTCTGAACCATGCTGCAGTCGACGGTCATCCTGATCATCCTCTCCCTCTTCCTCGGCGCCGGAGTCTGGCTGATCTTCATCTGGGCGGTGAAGCGAGGGGAGTTCGACGACCCCGAAGGGCCAAAATACCGGATGCTCGAGGATGACGACGCCCCTCCTTCCGACCCACCTCCCCGCAAGGATTTATAGCGATGTTCGAACCGCTCTACGGCATGGCCCTGCTCACCGGCCTCCTCGGTACCGCCCACTGCCTCGGCATGTGCGGCGGCCTCGTCTCCGCCCTCTCCCTCTCCCCCGAGGGGCGCCGGGCCGGCCCCCTGTTCCCGGTTCTGTACCATCTGGGGCGGCTGACCACCTACGGGGTGATCGGCCTCGCCGTCGGCTGGCTCGGCTCGGCCATGGCCCTGACCGCCTCGGTGCGCCCCCTGGCCCTCTACCTCCTGCTCGCCTCGGACCTGCTGGTTATTCTGATGGGGTTCGGTACCGTGGGACTCATCCCCCGGTTCGACCTGCTGCGCCGGGAGTCGGCCGGGGCGGCTCGCCTGTTGGGGGGGGCTACCCGCCACCTGCGGCGATTTCCACCTTTCCTCTCCCCTCTTCTGCTCGGCTTGGTTCTCGGTTTTCTCCCCTGTGGTCTCCTCTACGCTATCGCCCTCACCGCCGCCCAGAGCGGCGCGCCTCTGTCGGGGGCCGGAGTCATGGTCGCCTTCGGTCTCGGCACGGCTCCGGGACTGCTGGTCGTCGGGGGTCTCGCCCAGTGGCTCGGTGTGAGGGGGCGGGTGTGGCTGGTCCGGAGTGCCGGCCTCCTCATCGTGCTGATGGGGTCGTGGAACCTCTGGCGCCACCTCGGCCGCTTTCTTCAGGGCTGAAAAACCTGCGTCGTCGCTAGCGACGCCGCAGCGCCTCTGGCGGTGTTGCAAGAGACAGTCCCC
>JACZKF010000295.1 GCA_014860175.1 Desulfuromonadales bacterium
TCATGGTCCTGGTGCGCGACCAGCAAGGGGTCCCTGTGCGGGGGGCGCCGGTCAACTTCGCGGTGCGGCTCGGGGGTGGGCATCTGCTCGACAGCTCGATCGAACCGCCGTCGGCGCCGGTAGCGAGCCTGACCGCGACGACCGGTCACGACGGCATCGCCCGGGTCCGTTTCGTGCCGGGGAGCAGCACCTACGACAATGCGGTCAGTTACACCCGCCAGGGGGACCGCTACGGCAATGTGGTGGGGGAGAACCTGGTCGACGCCCGGCTGGAGTCCGGCTCACTGGCTTCGCTGCCGGCGCCGATGGCCATTCTCGGTTTTGCCGGTCTCCCGGACCCGGGGCAGCTCGAGATCCTCGGCGATCACGCCTTCGGCTCCATTTTCAGCACTTCGGGGATGGCTCATCTCCTGCTGCGGGACCGCTTCGGCAACCCGGTGGCCAATCATCCGGTCACCTTTGCCAGCCAGGCCGCGGTGCCGGAGCCAGCCTCCGACTGTTCCGACCTCGGCAACTTTCCCGCCGGCATGCTGCAGGCTCAACTCATCGCCCATGATGACCGCTGCGGTGAACGGATGCCGACCTGGGGCGAGTGTCTGGGGGCGCAAGCGCGGCTGCCGGTGGTCTCCAATTCCGACGGCGGGGCGGGAGTCATGGTCGTTCTGGGCGCCGTCCCCTTCGCCAGCTACCCGCTGCTGACCGAATTCGCCACCGGCGCCGGCCCGGCCACCCGGACCTTCAGCCATCACGCCTGGGGGATCGGCGCCTGTACCGGCACCGGCCCTCCTGCCAACAGCGTCATGCTGCAATACCGCACCGGTCTCGATGAATATGGCAACAATGTCGATGCCCGACCGGCCGGGGTGACCGTACCGATGCAGGTGAAGGCCTACCTGCTGGGGGAGGGGGAGACGATCCGGGCCAACGGCCAGACGCTGACCTGCGACGGGAGCAGTCGGACCTGCGACCGGGTGGTGGGGGACGGCCGCTTCGAGCTCGCCCTACCCGACTCCCTGGCGGTCACCCTCGGTGGTCAAACGGCCGTCCGGGTCCAGGACGGGACCACCACCGCGAGTACCGTCCTCGCCCTGCACCAGGCGCAGATCGCCTTTCCCCTGGGGCTCAACGAACTGAAGGCGGAGGCGACGGTGGTCAAGGATCTCCTGACCATCGACAACAGCTGCACCCGCTGCGGCACCCCGACCATCGTCCCGACCGAACTCGGCCCCTTCAGCCGCAGCTGGCAGATCTGGGGGGTGCGGATCGCGACGCCGCCGGCGCTCATCGCTCCGGTGAGCAGCCAGGGGTATCTCCTGCAGGAGCTCCCCTTTACCTACTCCATTCTGCCAGCCCCCTATCGGGCCGGTTTCGCCCAGGTTCTCCTCTATCGCAACGGCATCCTCCGTTTCGTCGCCCGCACCGCCGAAACCGGCTCCCCGACCCTGGTCTTCCCGGCCGGCTACTGGTTCGACCGCAACAGCCGCTACGAGCTCGAAGTCATCCTCAACAACCCGGGGGAGAGCAACGAAATCCGCAGCGGCCGGATTCCGCTGCTGCCGATCATCAACATGGTCGATCTGCGGGTGAGCGCCCTCCCCGACGACCAGGAAGAGAGCGCCGGCGCCTTTTTGCTGCTCAACAACGACCTCGACGAAGGGAGAATCGATCCGGCCAGCGGCAAGCCGCTCAAGGACAACGAAGGGGGGGACGCCATGGTCCAGCCCGACGACGAAATCAAAAAGGCCTACCTCGCCATCGACGGCCAGGGGGTGGTCAGCTCCGGCCGCTGGCAACTGACCGTCACCGAAGGGGAGTCTTTCCGCATCTACCGTGACGACGGTCAGGGCGGCTTCGTCCCCGTCCCCCTCGGGGTGCCGCAGGCGGTGACGCTGCCGGCGGTGATCCCCCTCTACCTGGAGGGGGTGGCGGTGAGCGCCGGCCTCAAAACCGGCGGTGTGCGGGCAGTGTTCACCCCCGACGGCTACCCCGAGCAGACCGACGACGTCGCCATCACGGTGGTCGATTTCGACCTGGCGGTGGATGGCAACCGGGATCGGAATATTGATTTCGACATTGCCGAAGACGAGTCGATGCTGTTCTGGGTGAACAACGACCGGGATGTCCGGAGCTGGAGCTGGGAGGACGCTCGCCAGGTGGAAGACGACGCGGAGACGGGGAACGACAGCCTCGACGAGGTGATCTCCTGCCAACGCGACCTGGAGGATTTCGCCCGGCTGCTTCTCAAGGTGGAAGGGAATCTCCCCCCGGGAGAGCTGACCTTCTCCCTGCGCATGGAGCCGGCCCCCGGCGCCCAGGCGCTGCCGGTCATCAACCTCTTCCCGGCGGTGCATGCCAGCGACAAATACCTCGGTTTCGAGCTTGCCCCCGGCGACAACCAGCCGGCCGCCCAGCTGCTGCAGAGCCGCCTGGCCACCGTCGGACCGGTGGCGGTGCCGCTGCCGGCCGGGCTGGTCGCCATCAACGCCGAGACCCCCCTCCTCTTCGAAGGGCGCGCCCACGGTCAGGGTCGCTTAGTATTCGCCGCCGCTTACGGCGGGGTCACCGTCCTGGAGAAGGCGATCGATCTCTCCCTCTTCGATATCAGCTACTTCTACGATCATTTCGTCCTCGAGGCGACCGGCAACCCGCTGCTGCCGGTGGAGGAGGCGATCAGCCCAGCCCGCTCCCGCCATGCCCTTTATCAGCCGGCCAACGACGATTATCTGCTC
>JACZKF010000296.1 GCA_014860175.1 Desulfuromonadales bacterium
TGGGAATAGAGGTCCGGGTTGGAGGCGATGAACAGGCCGACCGCAACGAAAGTGATCAGTAGGCCAAAGGTCTGAATGGTGGCCGAAAAGAAGGAGCCGAGCCCCTCCTGCAGGCTCTGCAGCGTCTGCTCGCTCCCCACCATTATCAGCAGCTGTCTTCCCCAGCCCGATTGTCGCAGGGAGGTTTCCGTCTGCTCGGCTATTTGCGGCAGCCGCTGACCAAGTTCCTCGATCTGTGTGGCCAACTGGGGGGCCAGCAGCCACCCGCCGACCAGGAAAGCGGCCGAAAGCAAAAGGATCACGACCGTCAGCGCCCATCCCGGTGAAAGAGGGGTGTGCCGGGCGAGACCGTCACGCAGGGCGAGGAGAAATGTGGCCAGGAGGAGCCCGGCGAAGGTGGCCAGCAGCACCTTGGCCGCCAGGCCGGCAATCCCCAGCAGAACGACTCCGGCCAGGGCCAGAGCGATGGTGGTTGCCGCTTTCCAGAGAAAATCGGCTGGCACCCGATGGCTCAGCCCGGTGCCCGCTGCCGTCGGCTGCGGATGTTTGCGCTCCATGCGATCTTCGCCCGGCGGCAGAATCACCGAGGTCGGTGCTGACGCGAGTCGTCGCCGCCGCCGCCCGGAGGGTCTTTTTCGACCAACCAGCTCCCCACCTCAAAGACCAGCGACACCAGCGAGACACAGACCAGAATCAGAACCACGACGATCAGCCATCCCCACCACGGTACCGGAAATTCTTGCATGCCGTCGCCTCCCGGAGAGTCAGCCCTGGCAACGCTCCGCTACGGCAAGAGTGGACGGAGCAGCCTTCCTGGTCAGATTAGCAGATCGTCGCCCGGGTGCAAAAAATCCGGGGGTGAAAACAGTCGTTATTCTGGCAGCTTTCTATTCACTGCGGGGTTTGGAGAGGCCGGCTTGCCCCAGTCGGTATGCTCCCGCAGCGCGGCTTCCTCCAGGGTGATGCGCCGGCGCAGCACGGCCAGGTTGGCCAGAGTGAAGATGAACAGGGTCACGGGGGCGCGCATCAGCAGCGGCAGGACGGCAATCTCCAGAGTGACGGCAAGGTAATTGGGATGGCGCAGGAGACGATAGGGACCGCTCCTCTTCACGGGGGTCTGGGGCTGGACGATGATCCGGGTATTCCACTGGTCGCCGAGGGTGACGATGCACCAGTAGCGCAGCGATTGGGTCAGAACCAGCATGACCAGGCAGAAGAAGGTGAAAAGGTCGAGGGGGATGCGCCAGGGGTAGGATTCGATCAGCAAGGAAACAAAAAACAGCAGATGCAGGACGACCAGGGAGCGGTAGCTCTGCGGGGCGACTTCGATCCCACCACGAGCCAGTTGGCGGCGCCGGTTGCGGCGGGCCAGCCCGAGCTCAAATCCGCGCTCCAGAAAGAAAAAGCCGAAAACCCACCACAGCGACATTACACCTCCAGCAGGACCATCTCCGCCGAAAAGCCGGGGCCGAAGGCCGACAGCAGCCCGGGACCGGAACGGGTGCAGCGTTCGGAGGCGAGCCAGCGCTCCAGCACCGCCAAGACCGAAACGGAAGAGATGTTGCCGTGCTCGCGCAGTACCGCCTCAGTCAGCTCCAGCTGTTCGTCGGTCAGCCCGAGCGCCTGGCGGTAGGCATCGATCACTCTGGCTCCTCCCGGGTGGGTCAGGTAATGAACGAGCTGGCGTCGGCTCAGGCCGCTGCCGGCCAGGAAGTGATCGACCAGGGGAGCCAGCTGCTCGCGGACGATGGCCGGCAGCCGCGGCGACAGCACCAGTTGCATCCCCCGATCGAGAAAGTCCCACCCCATGACCCGGTCGCTGGCGGGGAACAGGTGCGAACCGGTGGCGGTCAGCCGCGGGCCGCAGAGGCCGCTTTGCGAACCGGCGACCAGAGCGGCGGCGGCGCCGTCGGCAAAGATGGCGGCGGCGATCAGGTTTTTTTTCGACAGATCGTCATGCAGGAAAGTGAGGCTGCAGCATTCGAGGGCGGCCACCAGAACCACCGCCTGCGGGTGCCCGAGCGCATAGTCGGCGGCGCGGGCCAGGCCGGCCGCGCCGGCGGCGCAGCCGAGCCCCCAGATCGGCAGGCGCACCGTCTGCGGCCGCCGGCCGAGGCGGCTGATCAGGCGAGCGTCGAGGGAAGGAGTGGCGAACCCACTGGAGGAGACGGCGATAACCATATCGAGCCGCTCGGGGGGGAGCCCGGCCTGGCCGAGGCAGCGTCGGGCCGCCCGTTCCAGCAAGTCGGTCCCTTCCTGCAGGTAAATGCCATTGCGTTCGGCAAACGGCCGTGGCTGCAGGTACCAGTCGAGGGGGCGCATGAAATGGCGTCGTTGGACGCGGCTGCGGTCGAAAACCGGCAGACTCTCCTCCAGCCCCGGCAGGCAACTCCGGGCCACCTCTCGCACCTGCTCCTGGGTGGCGACGAAAGGGGGGAAGGCGGTGGCGGCGGCGACGACGGCCGGCATGGCTAGCCCGATTCCGGGGCTGAAGGGGGACGGCGGACGATCTCGATCAGGGTAATCTCGGGTGGCGACAGAAAGCGAATTGGCGGCCCCCAGGTGCCGGTGCCGCGGCTGGTGTAGAGGTGCGATCCACCGTCGAGGGGGTAGAGGCCGTTTTGTCGGGGGTAGAAGATGGCGGTCAGCAGGGTGAAGGGGAAAATCTGCCCGCGATGGGCGTGGCCGGAGAGCTGCAGGTCAAAAGCGCCGGCGCTGGCGACCTGCGGCCGATGCTTGAGTAGCAGGATGAAGCGGCTGGGGTCGGTGGCGGCGAGCAGGGCTGGTTCATCGGGGCGCTGACCGACGGCCGGATCATCGACGCCGACCACGGTCAGCAGATTGCTGATCGCTACCGCCTGGTTGCGCAGCAGGGTGAAGCCGGAGCGCTCAATGAAGCTGGTCGACGGTTGTAGGCCGGCATAGACCTCATGGTTGCCAAGGACGGCGAATTTCCCCAGCGGCGGGGTGAATGCCGCCAACGGGGCCGAGAGCTCTTCCAGATGATCGATCTGGGCATCGACCAGATCGCCGGTGGCCACCAGCAGATCGGGGCGCATCTCTTCGAGGAGCCGCAAGGTCTTGGCCAGCACCCGGTCGCGGCTCATCAGCCCCAGATGCAGATCGGAGATCTGAGCGATGCGCACCCGGGTGACTCCCGGCGGGAGCTTGTCGGTGACCAGCTGTACCCTCTCGACCTGCAGCCGGCTGGCTTCCCATAAGCCGTAGAGGCCGGCGGCCAGGGCCAGAACGAGGACTCCGGAGGCGGCCAGGCGCCCGGCCTTCAGAGCCGGCGCCAGGGCTGGGCCGGCGACGAGGGGCAACAGCAGAGTCCAGAGCTGGAGCAGGAGAAAGCCGGCAAAGGCGAGAAAAACAAAACCCATCCAGGTGAAGCCGAGAAAAGCCAGGGGGCGTGCCACTTCCTCCAGTCCAGCCCGGCTGAGCAGACGGCTCAACAGCGGAGCGAGCACCATCAGCAGCATCCATAACCCGAGCCAGAGAGGGGCTCGTCCGCGCCCGGTGAGCAGCGGTCGCATCCCGTGGAAGACGAGAAGGTGCATGGCAGCATAGACGGTGAGAAAAACGAGGAAAAAGATGAGCATCCGCACCATTGGCAAAGCCTCCAAGAGGAAAACCATACCATAAAAAAAAAGCCTCCGGCAAATGGCCGGAGGCTTTTTAGGGGAAGCAGGAGCAGGGGGAGTTACTCGACCACCACCTGGGCATCCTCAACAATCAAGGCGTACTTGTAGCCGTAGCCGAAGTCCTTGTCGGCAACCAGTTTGCCGGTGACCAGCACGACGTCGCCCACTTTGGCCACACCGGAGGTGGTGACCGTCAGGTCGTTGCCCTCGGCGCTGCCGGTACCGTCCTGGACGTGCAGCCAGTTCTTGCCCATGATTTCGGGGCTGAATTTGACCACTTTGCCGCGCAGGACGACGTCCTGGCCCGCCAGTTGCTCCTTGTTGGTGAAGATCTCGCCGACGGTCTGGCCGTTTTCGGCTTTCTTCAAGCCGGAGAAATCGATCTCGGCGGCGGCGGTTGCCCCGCCAATCGGCGGGTGACCTTGCGGCATCTTCGCCTCGCCGGTAGCTGCCCCGGCTGCCTGGGCACCGCCGACCAGGACCGCATCGACGAAATAGATCTCTTCGAAGGTGCGCTCGAGAGACTTGCTCTCATGATTGGTCATCAGCATCCCCTCCGGGACCACGACCGGATCACCGACCTGGACGGCGAACTCCGGGGCGGCAGCCCAGATCTTTTCAGTGCCGGTATCGACCTGGAGATAGGTGTAGCCGCCGGCGTTCATGGTTTCCACCACGTTGCCGGTCTTGGTTTGGGCGGCGGCCGGAGCCGGAGTGGCGGGGGCGGCCGTCTGCGGGGTTTTTTCCTTGCAACCAGCAGCCAGCGACAGGGTGAGCAGGCCGGCAAGGATAATGACAAGATGCTTCTTCACGGTTTTCCTCCAAAAAGGATTTGTTTCGGCGTGGCGGAGCCCCGCACGAGTGGAATTGCTTTGAAAATCCGGAGAACTCTACCACAGATCGAAATGGCGGCACAAGAGATTATCGGCACCGCTGGCGGCCGTAGAGCTCGGTCATGCGGGTGAGCCGTTGCCGGATCTCCGGCGTCAGGGCGTGCGGGCGAAAACGCCAGTGCCAGTTCTGCCCGGGTCGCCCCGGGGTGTTCATGCGCGCCTCGCTCCCCAGCGAGAGGAGGTCCTGCAAAGGGATGATGCATAGCTGAGAGACGCTGGCCATGGCGGTCCGGATCAGTTCCCAGGGGATATCCCGGCCGCTGCTGCCAAGATACTCCCGAACCGCCTCGCGCTCCGGGCGGGATAGGGCGTCCCACCATCCGAGGGTGGTGTCGTTGTCGTGGGTGCCGGTGTAGACGACGCTTCGCGGTGGCAAGTTGTGGGGGAGGTAAGGGTTGGCCGGCCCGGAGCCAAAGGCAAACTGCAGCACTTTCATTCCGGGGAATTCGAACCGGTCGCGCAAAGCTTCCACCTCGGGGGTGATCAGCCCGAGGTCTTCGGCGACGATCGGCATCTGCCCCAGGGCTTGCTGCAGGGTCTGGAAGAGGCGGTCGCCAGGCACTGGCAGCCAGCTGCCGTTGATGGCCGTTTTCTCGCCGGCATCGACGGCCCAGCAGGCCTCGAAACCGCGAAAATGATCGATGCGCACCAGGTCGGCCTGTACCAGATTCCAGCGGAAACGCGCCAGCCACCAGGAAAAGCCCTGTTCCGCCATGCGCTCCCAGCGGTACATGGGGTTGCCCCACAGCTGGCCGGTGGCGCTGAAGTAGTCGGGAGGGACGCCGGCCACCAGGGTCGGCTGCAACTCCCGGTCGAGATAGAAGAGGCCAGGATTGGCCCAGACATCGACCGAGTCGAAGGCCACATAGATCGGAATATCCCCAAGGATCTGAATCTTCTGGCTGCCGGCATACTCCTTGAGAGCGAACCACTGTTCGAAAAAGACGAATTGGGCATACTTGTGGAATGAGATCGCTTCGGCCAGGGTCTCTCCCCAATGGCGAAGGGCCTGCGGCTCTCGCTGCCGCACCTCTACCGGCCAGCGGTTCCAGGGGGCATCGCCGAAGTGCTGGCGCAATCCCCGGAAAAGGGCGTAGTCGTTGAGCCAGTAGCCCTGTTGCAGCTGGAACTCCCCGTAGGCCTGGCGGCGTTCAGGCGCCCCGCCGGAGAAGAACCGCTGGGCCGCCTTGTGCAGCAGGCGCCCCTTGAGCCCATGCACAAAGCCGAAATGGGCCTCTCCTTCCGGCATGCTGATCGCCGCGATATCGTCGGCGTCGAGATCTCCCGCTTCCACCAGCCGATCGAGGGAAACCAGCAACGGATTGCCGGCAAAGGCGGAGAAGGCGCTATAGGGGGAGTCGCCATAGCCGGTGGGGCTCAGAGGGAGGATCTGCCAGACACTTTGGCCGGTTTCGGCGAGAAAATCGACGAAAGCGTACGCTTCCGCTCCGAGGCAGCCGATACCGCCGGCGCCGGGGAGAGAGGTGGGGTGAAGCAGAACGCCACTTTGACGGCACAATTTCATGGTGACTCCTTAGCCGGCTGATAATGGCCTATCGCTACAGCTTCAGCTGGCAAGCGCCAACTGCCATCGTCAGCTGCCATCGCCAACAACGTACGGGACTTCGGGCGCGTGCATCGGAAATGTGATCAGCCTGAAGAGCAGAGTGCTGGTGGTCCAGTTGCTGAATTATGCCACACTGGCCGGCGATTTCGCCGGGCCGGCTCAGGGGCGCAGACGGCTATAGTAGTGCAGACTGGTCCGGTCAGGGAGGTTTTTCGCCAACCAGGTCCCCAGGTCGTGCCAGATGGCGCTGATCTCCTGGGGTGAAGGAAGACGCCCGGCGGAGGGGAGTTCGATGGTGACCACCGGGATCCTCAGCTGCAACGCCGCATAATTGCCGAGCGACCCGGGAAAGGTGCCAAGGAGGTGGAGGTGAAGGCGGCCGAGGCGTTGCGGGGCGGTGATCTGACCGTCAAAATCGATGATGCCGTAGGGGGCATGGACCGCAATGATCAGGTCGGGGCGAAACTCGTCGATCAGATGGGTGACGAAGACCGTCTCCGGTTCGCTCAGCGGCATCGGCCCGGGGTAACGCCGGGGGTCGCGGCGGGTATGCTCCTGCCAGTAGCGCAGGCTGGCGCCAGGGTCGCCCAGGGGGGAGAAGTTGCGGTTCAAATCGACATTGCGGGCGTTCCCCCGCCGGGGGGCCGGGCGCAGTAGCCCGTCCGGATTGAGCAGCGGCACCACTTTCCAATGGTAGAGCCCAGGGTGCTGGCGGTCGAGAATCTCCATCCATTTAAAGACGATGCTGACGGAGGAGTATTCGTCCCCATGGATCCCCCCCAGAATCAGAATG
>JACZKF010000026.1 GCA_014860175.1 Desulfuromonadales bacterium
GCCTCCTTGCCCTATTGGCCGAATGGTGCGGCGAACCGGTGCGGGAGCTGGCCGGCGCCGACCTCGACCTGGCGGTGGCGCGAGGGGCGGCCGCCTATGGCAAGCTGCGGGCCAGCGGCGCCGGCCTGCGCATCCGCGCCGGCACCGCCCGCTCCTACTATCTGGGGCTGGAGGCGACCATGCCGGCGGTCCCCGGCCTGGCGCCGCCGCTGCGGGCGGTCTGCGTGGTGCCGCAGGGGATGGAGGAGGGGAGCGAGGCGAAACTCCCCGGCCGGGAATTCGGCCTGGTCACCGGCGAGCCGGCCGATTTCCGCTTCTTCGCCTCCACCGTGCGGGCGGGCGATCAGGTCGGGACGATGGTGGAGGAGGCCGCCGACCTGGAGGAGACGGCCAGCCTCGAGGTGACCCTGCCGCCGTTGGAGGAAGGGAAGGGGGCGCTGCTGCCGGTGCAGTTGCACTCGGTGGTGACCGAGCTCGGCACCCTCGAGCTGTGGATGCAGCACGAGGCGAGCGGCCGGCGCTGGAAACTCGAATTCAACCTGCGGGGCGACTAGGGAGATGGCGCCACGCTACTGCATCGGCATCGATCTGGGGACGACCAACTGCGTCCTCGCCTACCTGCCGGCCGGCCCTGGGGGCCCGTCGCCACAGGTGCTGCCGGTCCCCCAATGGGAGGGGCCGGCGAGCCTGCGCGAGAGCGTCACCTTCCCTTCCTTCGCCTACCTGACCACCGAGGCCGAGCGCCCCTCGGCCTTTGCCGATCCACGCCTCCCCCTCCCCGACGGCTGGGTCCCGGGGCTGTTCGCCCGCGCCCGCCTGGCCGAGACGCCGGGGCGGGTGATCCATTCCGCCAAATCATGGCTGTCGCACGCCGCCGTCGACCGCACCGCCGCCATCCTCCCCTGGCAGTCGGCGGAGATCCCCCCGGAGGGGAGGCTGTCGCCGGTAGCGGCCAGCGCCCTTTACCTCGGCTGGTTGCGCGACAGCTGGAACGCGGCGATGGCCGCCGACGACCCCGAGGCCGCCTTCGCCGCCCAAGAGGTGGTGGTCACCGTCCCCGCCTCCTTCGACGAAGCGGCCCAGGAGCTGACCCTCGACGCCGCCCGCCAGGCCGGCTATCCGGCGACGGTGCGGCTGCTGGAGGAGCCGCAGGCCGCCTTCTACGACTGGCTCGGCTACACCACCCACCGCCGGCAGCTCCTCGATCTGCTGGAGCGGACCGCCGGCCGGCCGGCCCGGGTTCTGGTCTGCGACATCGGCGGCGGCACCACCGATTTCAGCCTGTTCGAGGTCGCCGGCGACCGCCAGGCCCCTGGTGGCCTCGGCCTGCGCCGGCTGGCGGTCAGCGACCATCTGCTGCTGGGGGGGGACAACATCGACCTGACCCTCGCCTACCGCCTGGAGGAGCGCCTCACCGCTGGCGGCCCCCGCCTCTCCGGCCGCCAGCTCGGCCAGCTTTTGGCCCAGGCCCGGGAGCTGAAGGAGAGGATCCTCGGGGCGGAGGAGGCGACGCCGACCTACACCGTCAGCCTGGCCGGCAGCGGCGCCGGCCTGGTCGCCGGCGCCCGGACCGTCACCCTGGCCGCCAGTGAAGTACGGGAAGTGGTGCTGGAAGGATTCTTTCCCGTCTGCGAGCGCGAGGATCGCCCCCGTCAGAGCAGCGGCGGGCTGCGCGAGTGGGGGCTCCCCTACGCGGCCGATACCGCGGTCACCCGTCACCTGGCGGCGTTTCTCGAGGGGGAACCGATCGACGCCCTCCTCTTCAACGGCGGCACCGTCACCCCCCTGTTCCTACGCCAGCGGCTGCACCGGCTGCTCACCGATTGGCAAAACGGCGCCGCCCCGGCGATTCTCGCCACCGACGCCCCGGCGCTGGCGGTGGCCCGCGGCGCCGCCCGTTACGCCTGGCTGCTGGCCCATCCCCAGGCCGGTGGCCGGATCGCCGGTGGCCACGCCCACGCCCTCTACCTGGAGGTGGTGCGCGGCCGGGGGAAGGAGCGCTCCCTGGTCTGCGTCCTGCCGCGGGGACTGGAGGCCGGTCAGTCGGTGCGGATCGACAATGCCGAATTCGACCTGCGGGTCAATCAGCCGGTGCGGTTCCAGCCCTTCTTCTCCGCCCGTCGCCAGGGGGATCGACCCGGCGGGGTGATCGCCTGGAACGACCGTGACTTTCGCCCCCTCCCTTCGCTCGAGACGGCCATCCATCTGCCGCCGGAACGGCCGCGGCCGGCCAACAACCGTCTGCGAGTCACTCTGGAGGCGGCCCTGACCGAGCTCGGCCTGCTGCAGCTCTGGTGCGTCGAGGAGGACGGCCCCGGCCGCTGGCGCCTCGACTTCAACCTGCGCCGGGGACTGGGGGAGGAGGCGCCGGCGGTGCAGGCCGCCGAGGCGCCGCTGGTCCCTGAGCGGCAGCTTCGAGAGGCCGACCTGGCGCTGCGAGCCCTGTACGGCAAGAAAATGGTCGCCGAGCTGCCGGAGGTGAAACCGCGCCAGCTGCTGCGCCGCCTCGAACAGCTCCTCGGCGGCCCGCGCGAGAGCTGGGACGGCGCCACCTTGCGCGCCCTCTGGCCGACCCTGGCGGCCGGCATGGGGCGGCGCGGACGCACCCCCGACCACGAAGAGAGCTGGCTCTACCTGGCCGGCTGGCTGCTGCGCCCCGGCTACGGCTTCCCCTTGGACGAGGCCCGGATGGAGGAGCTGTGGCACCTCTTTGCCCAGGGGATGGTCCATCCCGGGGAAAAACGGGTGCAGGTCCAGTGGTGGCTGCTGTGGCGGCGGACGGCGGGGGGTCTGCACGCAGCGCGGCAGGAGAAGATTCTGGAGAAGATTTTGCCGGCCTTGCGCGGCGGCGAGCTGCTGCCGGAGATGATCTATCTGGCCGGCGCCCTGGAGCGGCTGCGGCCGGAGAAAAAACAGGAACTGGTTCGGCTGTTTGCCAAGGGGCTGCAGCGGCCGCGGGTTAAAAGCCGCGAGCCGTATGCCTGGGCGTTGGGACGACTTCTGGCCCGGGTCCTCCTCTATGCCGGTCCCGAAGCCGTGTTGCCGCCGGCGGCGGTGCGCGAACTCTACACGCAGACCCGGGAGCTCGACTGGCGCGATCCGACCTGGCGTCCCCTGCTCCCCCTTTTCGCTCAGGGGGCCCGTCTGAGCGGGGTGCGTGATCTCGACCTGGAGGACGAGCTGCGCCAGGAGATCGCCAGCCGGCTGCGCGAGGGCGGAGCCCTGCCGGAGCAGGTGCGGGTGGTGCGGGAGCTGGTGCCGGTAGCCGACGAAGACCGAGCCCGGCAGTTCGGCGAAACGCTGCCGGCCGGACTGATCCTGATCCGCGCCGAGGGGTGAGGACCCCTCAGACCCGGTCGGTGTCGATGTCGGTCGGAAACTCCGGCGGCTCCTCCGCCTGCAGCTGGTAGCTCTCCACCAACGGGTCGAACGCCACCCGATAGCCGTTGCCGCACTGGGGGCAGACGGCCATGACGGTGTTCTCCACATCGCTGGCCTCGATCGGTGTCCGGCAGTTCGGACAGCTGAACGTCTCGGCAGCCATCGGTGCCTCCCTCAGACTTTTCCCCATTCGCTGATCCCCCAGACCTCCCCCCAATCGATATGCATCTCGGTCAGGAGCCGATGGGCGCTGTCCTGCAAACGCTCCGGCACCACCAGGAAGAAGCGGCCGTTGGCCTTGCTGGCGGCATTGGCCAGCACCTCGAGCTTGTCCCTGGTCTCCGGCAGATCGAAGGTCTCCTCAGTCTCCACTTCGTAGATGAACAGCCGGTCGCCGCTGCGGGCCTGGATGTCGGGATGATACCAGCGCTGGGAGGAGATCTGAAAATAGCCATCGGTCTCGGCCAACCCCTGCTCGCGCAAGGCGTCGGCGGCAATGGCCCGGAAGTTGCGGGTCTGCAGATCGTCAACGATGGTCTGAACCATCTCGCGGTGGTCGTTTTCCATGGTTTCGACTCCTTTGTTCGTTCGCGGTTCTGTCAGGAGTATACCCGGGAAATGGAGAGCAGGAGCCAGGGGGCAAGAACTGGGACTCGGGGCAGTGTCTGAGTTGAATGGGTGAAAAGGTGGGAAAAAGGGGTGGGGAGTGAGAGGACGTTGCGACCGCTCACTCCCCGCCTGAAACTGTGGGTGATCAGCGCTTGCCGCGGCCGGAGACCTCGTCAAAGAAGGTCGCCATCTCGGCGCTCGGGTCTCCTTCGCGCAGGGCGTCGATGACCGCCGTCTCCGGATAGCGATCCTCCGGGATCTCTCCCTCATAGGGGAAGAGCGGAGGTTCCGCCAGCTGCCCTCCTGACGCCTCTTCCAGGCGGGTCAGTCGCTCCTGGGTTTCCAGCAGCAGGGCGAGACTCCAACCGAGCCCCGCCCCCAGAACCATTCCAGGCAGACGCAAAGCCTTGGCCCCGAACAGGGCCCCCAACGTAATCGGCAACCAACGCATATACTCCTCCTCCGCTGACGATAGTATCCTTAATTGTAACCGAAGCTGCCGGTTTGAACCATTAGAATTATTTGAATTTTGTGCCTCAGGTGTGCTATATGCGGAAGACCGGCATCGGGCCGGCTTCCATGATGCTTTCAGGAGGGTAAGCATGCGCACAGCACAGACGACGTTTTATGCCAAAGGGACCGGCCTGGAGATCGCTCCGTACGAGCGCCGCGGTGGTGATCGCCCATCGGAAGGGCGCGTTTCCCTGCGCTTTTTCCGGCTGGAGAGCGGCACCGCCGCCATTCGCTTCCTGGCTGAGCCGGCCGAGAGTTTCGAACTCTACTGCCGCATCGCCAAAGTCTTTCGCGACGGCGGCAAGGAGCTCCTTACCCACCGCTTCGAAGGGAGCGAGGGGGAGGTGCAGACCCGGCTGAGTATCGAGCGCTATGAAAGCGGCGGCCGCACCGGCTACGCCTTCAGCGTCCAGCGGGGCGAAGAGCGGATCAACGTCCCGGTGAGCGGCGAGCGCTTCCTTTATGCCGGCGAGTTTCTCAAACATCTGTCGCTGGCCCAGGCCTGGGTGGAGCAGCCGGCGGCGTAATCTTAGGCAAGGCAGGTTTCACGCAACGATGCAACGAGATGTCTTGGCAGTTCTCTGTGATCTCTGTGGTGAAGGTTCAAAGGCGTTTCAATACCGAACCACAGAGGCACAGAGGGCTCAGAGAAAACCTTCAGTCAACTTCGGATGACTTCCTCCCCCGGGGCAAGAGACGCCTGAGGTGGTTTATCCGGGGGTGTTTGGGTAGAGGGTTCGGCCAGGAACCCCTCCATCGCCGCGAAGACCTCGACCGTCGCCCCCTTGGCGACCCGCGCCGGCGGCAGCGAGCGCAGGAAGGTCCGACCGTACCC